>WREE01000019.1 GCA_009779515.1 Symbiobacteriaceae bacterium | reverse complement strand
TTTGTTACTGGCTGCGCTGTTTAAGTAACCGTTGTTCTGGACTACGGCGACAACCTCCCAGACGCTACCTTCAACAGAGCGCTGTTCCACACTGCTAATCTCCACTTCCGGTAAACATGCTGCCTGGCGTAATACCCAGGTAGCATTTTTATGACATTCGGCAGGAAGTAGGAAGTGGGGAGGGTTTTGCACACCAAATTTGGGGTTCCAACCGCCAATTTCGACTTCCCCCAGTTGGGGGTGATTAAAGAGCGACCAAGGGAAAAAGCCGCTCCCGCCCAGGATGCGGTCGTTCCACTGTAAAAGGCGCACCTGAAGATCCTCTCGTTTTACCTCATCGTTAGCTCCCTGGGTTTCCGCCTGACTAATACCGGCTTGTTCGTTGCGTCCCCAGAGTTCTGTAGTAAAGCCAATAACTCCCAAGTGCTCATACATCCACTGGGTAATGGTGGAGCGGGTAGTTGTCCTTAAGGGGAGATAACCGGTGGTTTTCGTCCCTTCCCGGGCAATAGCCAGGACGGCGCGTAAATCCCCTGGGTTGAGTTCACTGTCGGCATAGCCGTGAGGTATGCGGTAAATGAAACCACCGGAGGTGTGCAAGGAGCTGAGTAACCCAATATTTTTGTGTTGGTTAACAAATTCCACCAACGAACGCACTTCCGGTTCGGAAGTGGGGAAGTCGCCTCCGGAGCCAGCTGTAGGTTCCCACTTAGGAGGATAGTTGCGGTTCATGTCGATACCAAAAGGGGAGCGGACAAGAGGGAAGGGTTCCCCTTGATACTCCTTAATAAACCCTTCTGGTAGCAAGCGATAAAATGGACCTGCCAAACTGCCTGCCTGGCGGGGGATCATCACCCGGGGATCTCGCTTGCTGCACTCCCATTCACCCTTTTTGTCATCCCGGAGGCGCATGGTGAGAATAAAGCCGTTACCATCAATATCTTCAGGATGTAAACCTGGCCAATCGGCAATATCCGGTTCCGGCCATGGACGCACGGTGGAGCGCAGGGTTGTGGGGGTGGTGAGATAAAGCTCGGCACCATCGGGGTTGCCCCGAGGAACTATATAGAAGGTGCGGGTATCCAGCAAACGGGTAATAGTTTCATCTTCTCCATAACCTGATACTAAGCGGTCGATAAGACACAGCGCTGTTTGGGCGGCAGTGACCTCCCCGGCGTGGATATTGCCTTCGATAAAAATAGCCGGCTTTTCTTGGGGAAGACCGGTAGGTAAGCTGGTAACCGTGAGGGCTAAAATCTCTCGACCCTGGTAGCTTTTGCCGATACACTCCAGTTGGGTTAAAGAAGGATAAGCAGCAGCCACTTGCCGGAGATAATCGCACAGTTCGCCATACTTGTAGTATTGGTCGAAGACAATAGGAACTTTTTGGGCCATGATGCACTCCTACCTTTCGTAGTTTTTAATATGTTACTGGGTATAGCCATGCTAAATCAAGACAACAGTCTCCAGAGTCAACGCGAGGATAGTAAACCTACCCTGTCCTTCACTACTCAAAACCTTCTCATTTACCCTGACGTTTGGTTAAGTTATTATTAATCCTGATACATACAGATTCATCCTTGCCCACTACAGGAGACATTGCTAAATTTACCCCCAGCTGCTCAGGTAAAACCGGGAGCCATTCACTTTGCGTAGGGTAATACCCCTCTTTTTCTGCCCGCACCTGCCACCAGCCCATGGGGACAGCCCAGGCATAGAAGCCGACTTGATCCGTATATTGCGGGTTAACTTCCCCGTAGTCTTCAGCCTCCGCCCATATCCTGGCATTAGTTCCCTGTTCATCTTCTGCCACCCAGATAGTCATTTGCACATCGGGCAGCTTGTTCTCCTCTATCCCTGAGTAGACATATCCCGATGGATCGAACTTCCAGTTTATCTCCTGCTCTTGAATTTTCCTATGCCTGGCGACGTAATTTTTCAGATACGCCCTTAGTCCTGCACACTGATCTGCTATTTCATTGAATCTTTTTTGCGCTGTTTGGTTGGCGAAGGCAAATATGACGCTGATAAACGCTGAAAAAATAGCTTCAGGCATGGTGGAACCAGCGGATCCTATAGCAGAAGCTATTATGGATAAAGATACGGCAATAGAAAAAACAGACCCGGCAACAAGCTCAGCCTTCATATTATTTGCCGCTCTTATCTCTTGGGTCAGCAAGGTAATAGTTTGCGTAAGGTTGTCTTTTTGCATCTCAGTGAGAGTTTCATAGCGAGTAGAAGTTTTGGATATGTCAAAAACCATGTTTCCCTGGGCGTCATAGCCTTTGTGGTCAAACATAATTGACATTAGTTGTTCATGTTCGCTCTTCAAATTAGCTATTATGCTATCCCAGGTCATGACCATAGCGGGTAGATCACCAGCCGTGGAAATTATGGAGAATAAGCCGCCCTGGTTTGTACGATAAATGTCAACGATGCTAAACAGCGATTGCTTAAGTATTTCGTCAACTCCCGAACTGCCAGTGGTAAGCCCATTACGGGCGAAATTCTCCACGAAGCTTATGTCTTTTTCCGACATTCCCGGCGGAGGTGCTGTGTTTCTGGGGTCTAAGGGAGACCAGTAAATGGCATCCCACTCCTGCATCCAGAAGAGAGTTTCTTCAAAATCCATATTGCCTTCAGTTCCACCTGGTGTAACTCCCCTGGCGCTCATAGCCTCGTTAAGTGTTCTAGTGGTAATTATATTACCAACCATGTCTGCAGGAGCGAAGGAGATCCCCGAAGAGCTCTCATCATCCGGTCTGGCCAGCACGGAGTAATTGCTTAAGCGCGCTCTTATCTCCCCTCCAGGAGCCGATAAGAAGCTTTCAATATCGTTATCCGATCCCCAGCTGTCTGCCCCTGTCAAATCCAGCGAAAGCCTTATTGTTGTACCATCTACCATTTCCCTCTCCAAGTCCATGTAGGCTTTATGATATAATATACTTCCATCTGCCGCAGGTACGCCTACAAAACCACTTGCCTGCAAATCTGCTTCGCTGTGTATGGCGCCATGGCCAAAATCCAAATTTCGTACTACGCTTATAGATTGCCCAGTGGCAGAAATACCACTATCACCGCCAGTAAAAGTTTGCCCTGCAAAATAACCCAGCGTGCCATATTTATCTGCAACCGCACTTTGAACATTCGCCCTTATCTCTCCCAAGGTATCTTTAGCTTCTGCTTCCTCCATATTGTCCACACCCAAGCTGAAAGGCTTACTGTTATCCAACATTGTTCGGGTGTTCGGATCCCACAAAAGATCGTTGGGTGTGGTTCCCTCATACACATCGTAAGCAACGCTGTACGCACCTGGATAAAAATCGGGATGCATCATCTCCTGGCCTTTCCAGAGGTCGTTGACAGGGTCGTAGTTCAGCACCATAATATAGGGGTCACGGTTCGGCCTCGCTTCTTCCAGCACGAGTTGCACGACTTTCAGCTTCTCGGGAGGGCAGGCCATCTTTACCTCAACCGTCAAGTCCCCCTGGTTGTTGCCCCAATATGACCAGGGTAGTTTACCGGGTTTAACGTTGGGGCCGATAAACTCCATCTCCTGACCATAATGCTTTATAACCAGTTGCTCCACCAGATTATTATCAGGCAAACAATATGTTACGTAATGGGGTGCGCTGACAGCCAACTCACCGTTCACCACCGCTTGGGCGATAAAGGCGACGCCGTTGCCAGGTCGAAGCCCATGTCCTTGGGGTAATGTAATCTCTGTCGTATAGCGACCGGCTTTGTTAGATACGGCATTACTGCTTATTTCCTGAATGGCGCCGTCGGCCATGAAGATTCTCCCTTTGACGGTTACCTCTGTCTCCCCTGCGGTAAGGCCTATAAGGGAAACTGTATTACCAGTACTGGCTGCCGCACCATATACTGATACGGCGTCCGTTGACAGAGGTGCATATCCCAGGGGAGCCCAGAAGAAAGAGTCTACACCCATGGGGAAGCCCAATTCCGCCATGACCTCTCCTGTCTGCCCTGCACTTTTCTTTATGGCGAAGCACAGCTCAATAACTTCGTTTGCCGGCAGACCATCAGCAAAAGTTAAGTCGGCTACGAAGCGTTGCTGGCTCTCCGCTACGATTCTACCTACCGCTTTGCCTTTATAGTAAACTTCCCCTGTACCTTCCAGCATGGATGCACCCAACGGCAGAGTAAAAGCAAGACGTAGCCTAGGCCAGCCGGACACCAGCTTTACTCTTGCCGCCAGGCTGACCGCACCTTCACCGTAGGGAAGGGTGTTAGTAACCGAGAGGCGGGTTTCGTTCCAGATTACGTTGAACGCCGTATCTAAGTAGGGAACTATGGGAGACTGGTTGAAATACGCTCCGGGAACGGCGTTGAATTCGTATTTCGCGTAAGTGACACCTTCAACAAACCCATAGCGATCGTATTCTTCCAGGGTATGGGGCATGACACCGGCAAGGTTGCCGTCCATAAATACCAGCGTATACATTCCGTAGGGATATTCGGCGTTATCTCCGAATGTGGGAGGGTTAATCGAATCCCGGTATTCCCGTTTACCAGCAATCTTTCCCTCCGCGTCATAGATGCCCATAACATAATAGCGGAATCCGACAACATTGGCGACTACTGCAGCCGGTACATTAAAGATGACAGTTATTTTATCCCCTATGCTCTGACTCGGTGGAATACTAAACGCTACTGTTTTCGATCCGTAAGGACAATAAATATACAGTGTCCCTTCCCCTCTGAGCGCAGCGTCTGGGGCGTCAAACAAAATAAACGATATGCCGTCACGGTATTCTATATACTGGGGAAGGTAATGTTTGTCCCTGTATTCCAGGTAAAAAAAGCCATAACCGATGTTATTGGCTATCGCATCCGGTTCGCTGGCTGTTCCCTTGAACAGCACTTCCACTGCTACATACGGAGGGCGTTCTACAACAAGGTTGGAGTTAAGGGTGTAGGTGGCGCCGGCCAAGGTGCAGTCTACGGCAGCGATGGTAAAAACCTTTGAAATTCCTTTGCTGGTTATATTGAGGTCAAAATCCTGCAAAGGTCGTGCTGTATACATAGTAAATGAACCGTCGGCGTTGGTTTGTGTTCCGTACTCACCGTTGTAAACTGTGGCGAACGCCTCGGGTTCGCCTGTATATGAAACTACCTTGCCCTTTACTTCATATATCTCCGGCCAGATAATCTTAAGGTCTACTGTTTCCATCCATGATCCCTGACTGAGGGTTACAACAGCGTTGGTTACCCCGGACGGATGTTCTCCCGACGCTGTCCTGACGCTAACAATTTGGTATGTCATACTACCGTCCGGGTCGAAATAGGCTCTCACAGGCATTTGACATCCGTTAAGTATAAGCATTTCCCCTAAGGGGAGGTCGCTGTCCACGCTGATACTAATTGGATAATGAGTTCCTGCAAGCCTGTTCCCATCTATGTCGGTTACATCTACAGACAATGTGGCGGTGGGGTTTAATATACCGCAGATGTCAGGTGAAGCATTTATTTTTTGGTTTTGCACGCGGAGGCCTGTCTCCAAGGCTAACTTTACCGGGACAACTGCTTCCCCCACTACTTTGTTCTGCCGATTAAGCAGTTGCACTGTCACATTCACAATCTCCGCTAAGGGGCTGCGGAGTCGCAGGGAGAGGGAAGCCTCTTTAAGGATACGATCACTGCGAATGTCCATAGCGCATGTGCCATCCCAATGTCCCCTTAGTATGTATGACGAATACGTAGGAATACCGCTGCTAAGGGCCATGGTGGTGGTAATTCCCACTGTGTCGTCGTCTAACACGGATGAACCGGGTACGCTCATGACAAGCTGGAAACCTGAAATATCAAAATTTATGGAAGGTTCAGGAGCCAGATACGCAGTATAAGTAGCAATCGAACCCGCCACCTGGTTATCGACGGTAATGGTGGTTCCGCTGAGGTCAACCTGGTAGTTCACCGTGTCCATAGCTTGAGACTGTGCTACATATATACCGCTCTGCAGCAGCTTTACTGTTGGTACAATAGACCAGGCTTGAGACTCCAGAGACGGGTTTTTGACACCGGACAGGGTTATGGACATACCGGAAGGGGTAATCTGCGTGGTTTGGGTGAATGTGAGCCGAACATGGCCCGGTGCGTCAGCCGCAACTAATATATCTGCGTTATCCGCAACTGTGTAAATGAAGTCGGCTTTGCCCAAAGCGGTGCCGTCATCCACAGCCAGCTCTAGGGTATCCCCCGGAGCAATGGTCATGGTTGATGTGGGTGTCAGCGTCAAAGTGTACTCCGTTATCGCATCCAGTAACAGATTTGCGGGCAATATGGAAGCATACAGTACCGCGCCGCTGGTGACAGATACTTTTTTGGCGTTGCCCAGCCAATTCTCCACATCAGCAAAGGAGTCGGGAGCTAAGACTATATTGCCGCTTAAACAACCGTCCCCGGAGAGGTTGCTTGTGCAGCTGAAAGTCCCTGCTGTTATGGTGGCTCTACCGCTCAGCACATAAACGGAGTTATCGCTGCCGGTATAGGAGCCGCTCAAAATGGACAGTGTGCTGTTTTGCCTCACCCACACAGCCAGACCGTAAAGTGTGGCATTACCCAGGCTGGCGTCAGCGGTGATATTGTCTAGGGTCACCTGGCTTCCGCTGTCTGCTACAAGGGCAATCCCTTCCAGACCATCTGCAATAATAATGCCGTTTTGCAGGGTGACCTTGCCGGCGGTAACAGCTAAAACAGCGCCTGTATGGTAGTTGGTCCTCGTTAGAGTGTGGTTGTTGAAATCTACAGTATAGGTTTTGTTCTCACTGAGCAATATAATGTTTGGCGGTTGGTCAGTCTCATCCCGCAGGGTTACATCCTGTAGCATATAAATGGTACCACCTTCAGACACGGCGGCAGCCGCTTCCCCCAGGGTGTTGTAATCGGCGCCACCAGTAGTGAAGTTGGCGCTGGCCTCTGTTGCCATACTGCCCGGAATTTGTTCGCCTTCATTGGCATACGCCGCGGCTGGTAGGGTGGCAAATGTGCTGCTAAACATAACCAAAACTAAAAAAAGAGACAGCACCCGTTTGCATACATTTCGTGACAGTATTGGTTTCATAAGCGCGTCCTCCATTCAATTACCTCCGACCCTTTTTATCCATTGGTTTGTATGGATGAGATGCCTCGCCAGATGCTTGATGAGGTCTAAGATGCTATTCCAATGACCAAGAGAAAGCCACGTCGAAATGATGAATGCCAGCATATAGACTGGCAGTTTACTAACAACGATGCTTGTATCCGACTCAAGGGACTATATCCGGTTATTAAACAAAAGCAAGTATTCAATCTAGATTTAGTGATTATACGACACTAAACACTGGTAATTTTTGTGCCATCGTAGAAAGGCACGGTGTTGATTATATTTAGTTGACCACAGTAGCGTAGGTCGGCATCTAGCCCTAGAGCAATTAACCTCTGTCCGTGGAGGGAGGCGTAAAGGCGCTGCTGATAGCTCTCGGGTTGGAAGTAGTTTTGGCAGATTAAGGCCAGATCGTTCATCACCGGGGTGACACCTGCCGACTGCAGCTCATGGATAATGGCACCAGCTGCCAGACAGTCAGAGATGTCTAAAAGGTTAGCTGTGCCGGAACAGATAAGGGTAACCTGGTGACAGGAGGCAAGAGTTTGGGCTACGGCAGCGGCATTGAGCAAGCTGCCAATCCACACAGCACTGGCTCTTTGGGCTTCGTGGAGTGCTCGGGTACCGTTGCTGGTAGTAATGACGATATGCGTTGCGGCTACCTTGGCGGCGGTGTATTCCCAAGGGGAGTTGGCAAGGTCGAAGCCGGGAATAAGCTTGGCGCCCCGTTCACCACCCAGCAAGACTTGAGCCTGGGGGTGTTGTTGCCGGATTAGCCCAGCCAGAGTTATCGCCTCTTCCACCTCCACGGTGGGGTAGATTGCCTGAGCACCGTTATGGATGGCGGTAGTAATTACGGTAGTTGCTCTCAGCACATCGATAACTACAGCCGTAGCAGCACTCAGGTCAAGGTAAGCAGCCTCAGCGGCGCTTGCAGTAACTTGTAGTTGCATATATATTCTCCTCGCGTGGTGACCTAAAGTTAAATACCCTTAAAACTGAATGCACATCTCGTATTGGTTGACTACGGGGGTAAAACCTAAACGGTGAAGCTCGGCGACCAGTAACTCTTCCGACAGGGGCACATTAGAAACTCGTAAAGTTTGACAATTTTGCGAAATATAAAAGAGAATGGCTCCTAACTGTTCCCGCTGAGCCTCGCTATTGTAGCGTATTTGGGCTATAGCCCCCCGGGAAGAAAAAACTACGGCGGGGCTGTCTGCTCCTTCTGCCAAGTAAGCCACACTGTAGTCGTTGCTACTGCGTCTTAAAGCTACCAGGCGGTTGCTAAAGGTAGGTTGGTAGAGGGCAATTTCGTCAGAGGTGGCAAAATCGGCTAAAGGAGCTATCTGCACATGCCCCAAGTTATACTCCTGGTTATCGATGCGACCGCTGAGAAAGGTGAGTTCCCGGACAATCGTGCCGCCAATTTTACGATAAATATTATAGGCGGTTTCGTTGGTGGTAACTACTTCCAGGAAGTATTTGGTAATGCCAACCTGGCTTAGACTCTCCCTGGTATGTTGGAAGAGGCGAGTAAAAACCCCCTTACGCCGATGTTCTGGGACTACCCCGGTCATAGCATCGTAGGCAACTCTTTCGCCTTGCACCTGGTCGATGGAGTTAATAAGTAAGCCCACTAACTGGTCTTCAGAAAAAGCGCCAAAGGAAAGAGCTTTCACCACGCCGCTGACAGTAAAATAGTTTTCCAGGCGTTCCGGACTCATCTGCATAGGCACCATGTAGTCGGAGAAAGCCAAAGTCCAGGTTTCGGCCATGGCGGTAAAGCTAACCTGCTCCAAATTTTTTATAGTATACATATGGCGTTTTCCTGCCTTTCTCTTGCCAGGCTAACGGTTTGAGGAACTACCGTCCTTTGCTCTCAGACGATATTCCTTCGCCGGATATAAAAAACCTTCCAGGGAAAATTGTTATGCTCTATCATTCTCCGGGTTAACGCAGTTCAGGGGCTTCTTTCTACTCTTTGAGAACGACCGGTGATAAAGTCGATGAAAAGCTGGCGGTTGGTAGGATCGGGAGTGGTGCGTGGAATAGCTGCTCCTACACCTGGTGGCGCCGGATAGTACCCTGCCGGTTCCGTGCGCCACAGTCCGTAGCCGCGGGAAAGCTCCATCACTTTGGCTGCAAAGCGTTGGGATGTTCCCACCGGCACCAGCCCTCGCAGGGTAGCCGTCCCTCGTTCGTAGAGGGTAGGTTCACAAGTAGCGCGTGCTAACGAAAGCTCATAGAGCAAGGCGCCAGCTGCTCCTTCCTCCACCTGAGCGATAAAGCTATAGACCGGCTCTAAAAAGATGATCCCAGCTTCCTGTAGTGCGGCAAAAAGGCCTAGGGGCACCACTGGACCAAAACGAGAACTCTCTCCTCCCCAGCTAAGCCATGAACCTTGTCCAGCGGTAAGGGTAACGACAATATCGGTAGTAGGCCAGCCGCTTAAACCTTCCTGTAAGGAAGAATAGACATTTTTTTCGATATCCAGTTGATATTTTAACGGCAATTCATCCACATGGGTTTCCGAGACAAAGACCACGCCACTACCTCGCGCTCCCGGTTCCACCCGAAAGGAAGCTCTGGCTCGCCAGGGAGCGCCCCACATATCTACCGCACCGTAACCCACTCCTAAAGGAGTTTCCCGGTACAGGACTTCCGGCGGCATCAGGGTAGCAGCTATGTGATGGTCGTCTAGCAAGGTTTGTTCGAGAATTTGTTGGTGGATCTCACCCATGGTGCGGATATGAAGGCGTCGGGAGCGAGGTTCAAAAGTGGGGTAGAGGTTGGCGGTTTCATCGTGCATTTTCTCTAAAGCAGCAATGAGAGCAGGAAGTTCCCCTTCCTTCTGGGGGACTACCTGGGCTCTCAGGACTGGTGTTGCCATATCCACCTTCCCCTTAACCCTGGTTCCCAGCCACATGCCGGCTCGCAGCCCCTCCAACCCTACAGCTACCCCAATATCACCTCTTTGCAAAACCGCTACATTTTGCTCCCCCGTAGGGGTGCGAATCCGTAGGCGGCGCACCCTCCCGAACTCCTCGACAGCTCCCAAAGTTAGCTCGCCGCCAAAGACGCGCAGGGAAACTTGGCGCTCTTCACCGACGCGGCGCACGTGATAAGCGGCAATCGAGAGCTCACCGGCATCTTCCGGCGGCGGCAGGCAGTTGACCACCGCATCAAGCAGTTCCCTAACCCCCACTCCTTTAAGGGCTGCCCCGGAGTAGACAGGAACTCCCTGGCGGCTGCGACAGATACGAGCGGCTGCTCCTACTATGGCAGCGGTGGTTAGGGGAGAGTCACTCTCAACCGCCAGTGCCAGCAGAGGGTCGTCAAGAACTGTGAGTTGGTCGACTAAGCTCGCGGCGCCTTGCTCCATAAGAATAGGGTAAGGGATAAGAGCAGCCAGCTCTCCCATAACTTTGGCAATATCAGCTCCGGCACGGTCTATTTTGTTGATGAAAACGATAAGGGGCAAACCGAGGTTGGTCAGCACCCGATAAATGACGGCGGTTTGAGCTTGAACCCCTTCCACTGCCGAAACCACCAGGACAGCTCCATCCACTGCCAGCAAGGCGGTTTCCACTTCGTGGGAAAAATCCACGTGTCCCGGTGTGTCGATAATGCGGATAAGAGTATCTTGGTGCTGCACACAAACGGTGCCGGAGCGCACGGAGATACCCCGCTGCTTTTCCACTGTCAGGCTATCGGTGGTGGTGTTGCCACTATCTACCCGTCCCGCCGTGCGAATAGCGCCAGTATGCAGCAATATTTGCTCGGTGAGCGTAGTTTTGCCAGCATCGACATGAGCAAAAATACCAATATTGCGGATATTCTGCAATAAATAATCCTCCTTGCGCCACAGCTTTGGGCATCCGACAGGGGATTCACGGGAAAGGCGCCAAACTCCTGCCTGCCTGGTGGCAACGGTTCTTCTTGACACTATCATAGGGCTAATGCTATACTATAACTGCAAATATGTCGAGGGTAGCAACTGCTTTTGGTGCCCTGCACATGCCAGGCTACCCGTCCTCCGGTGGGTAGATCGTTAAAGGCGAGATGAGGCAAGGATATGAAAAACTATATTGCTCATGTGGATGTCAACTCGGCTTACGTTTCCTGGAGCGCTGTTGAGGCTTTGCGCACCGGCGCATCCGATATTGACTACCGTACTATCCCCAGCGTCGTAGGAGGTAACCCGGAAACTCGCCATGGCATAGTTCTGGCTAAGAGTATTCCGGCCAAAAAATATGGCATCCAAACCGCGGAGCTGGTGTGGCAGGCGGTTAAAAAGTGTCCCCATTTAAAAATTATTCAGCCCGATGCAGAGTTGTATACCCGCTGTTCGGCCGCTCTGGTAGAGTTGGTGCGGGAATATAGCGACCGGGTGCTGGTCTACAGCATCGATGAACTCTTTATCGATCTCACCGGCATGCAGCTTATATGGCAAGACCCTTTGGCGCAATGCAATGAGATACGCCGACGTATCAAAGAGGAACTCGGGTTTACCGTTTCGGTGGGTCTCTCCAGTAACTTTCTCTTAGCTAAAATGGGTTCCGACATGAAAAAGCCTGATGCTACCACCACTCTTTTTCCCGAGGAGATACAAGCCAAAATGTGGCCGCTGCCGGTAGAAGAGCTTTTTTACTGCGGACCTGCCAGTACCATGAAGCTGAAGGCTCTGGGTATCTCCACCATCGGGGAGTTGGCTCAAATGGAACCTGCTATTTTGCAGCACCATATGAAAAGCCACGGTCGGCTGCTCTGGGAGTATGCCAACGGCTTAGCTGATGGTATCATGACCGCCTTCAAAGCCATGCTGCACCAGAAGGGAGTAGGCAACTCCTCCACTATCTGGTATGATGTCGTCGATCGCCAGGATGCCGCCCTACACCTGCTCTCCCTCTGCGAGTGCGTGGGCTTAAGACTCAGGGGCGCCGCTCTTGCCGGCAGGGTGGTAGAGGTGGGGATCCGTTACGCTAACTCCGATTACACTCATTTAGGTTACGGTGGCGAGAGCCACCAACGGAAGTTGAACCGGAGTATCAGCAGCACTATGGACATTTACGACATAGCTCTGCAGCTCCTTGACGAAATTTGGGACGGCAAGAGAGCATTGCGCAACTTTGCCGTGCGAGTTTCCGAATGCAGTGACAATAGCGATACTCAACTCAGCCTCTTCGAAAGTGAAACCAAACACCACTTGCTGGACCGAGCCGTCGATGCCCTTCGGGAACGCTACGGTAAAGGGGCTCTAACCCGTGCCTGCTTCCTGCATAGTGGGGTGAGCCCTATCACCGGGGTAGGGCTCTCGGAGCGAGAATATGTGCTGCCGGTCTTCAGTAACGGTGCCGATACCCGTCGGATAGTCTAATTAGCGACCTGAAAAAGCGCACCAGCGCACAAACTGTGCTGGTGCGCTTTTTTATGCTGAGTTTAGACTATGTTTTGTTCTAGGTGGTGAAGATAGATGTCGGTTGCCACAAGGATGATGCCCCTATGGGGGGCGGGTGGCTGTCTCACTGTTAGCTACCCATGGCGATCATGGCGCGTAGTCCTAGGAAGCCTTCCAGGAAGTTGGGAGCGGTGAACTGTAAGGTTATATCGTTTAGCCGTTTGGTACCAGGCATGCGAGCGGAGTTATCGCATGTACCGCTGTTGTGGAAGCGTAGTTCAATGACACAGGGGCGTTCCTGGAGGAAGATGAAGCCTTTGGACTTGTCGGCAGCATACTCGGTGTATGCCTTCTGGGCACCCTCCCGGATGAGGCGCTGCGCTTTTTGGGGGGTTAAAGAGCGAGCAGAGTAACGGGTAATAGCCGTTTTGGTAGCAACTGTCACCAGGGGGTGGTAATCTTCGTGAGCTTCCTGACAGGCATGATAATCTCCCGCCATGAAGATAACCGGCAAACCCAGCTCAGCGGCAATAGCTGCGTTTAAGCCGCCTTCGCCTAAAGGACGACCGTTAACCTTGACTTCGTTGACTACTCCTCCGCTGATGGTGTGACTTAAAATACCCATAGAGCCGTTTTTGGCATGGTAACCTACAAAAGCAACGGCATCGAACTCGGAACCGCCGTCGGGAGCAATGAGTCCCTGGGACTGGGTGAAGGGTTTGGGAGATCCGGTAATTAGCTCGATATCCGGTAGCAGCTCCTCAATTAAGATATTGCGTTGCCCGCCATGGGCATCGTTAGCTACAACCAGCTCGGCACCGGCAGCAAAGAAACCTTCGGCTGCGGCATTGACTTCCTGAGTCATCCAGCGACGAGCCCGCATGAATTCACCGCCACCACTAGTGCTGCAATGGTCACCATGGACGACACCAGCAATACCTTCAATGTCTACCGAGATGTAAATTTTCATGTTGGTACCTCCTAAAGTATTTTCCATTTTACTTCCTCTCTGGAGACTCTTTTTCCTGCATGAAGAGCCACCGGGGGATTTCATCCGCTTAGTCTTACGCCGGTGGATGAAGCAGGTAAAAAATAGGTGGATGTGGAACTTCCCAGGAGACTTTAGAAATATTCGGCATGATAATCAAACTAAATATGAGAAAAAGCGGTGTTAGCAAATTGCTGACTTCGTTTGCGAAGCTGCCCTGCGGAGCTTAGATAATTAAAAGATACAGGCAATGCTTGAGCTATATAAGCCACCTGGGGATAGCGGTCTGAGCCCTAGGCTTCAAAGCTAGGGTGATCTGGGAATTGAGGTACACGTTTTATGTCTGGTATACGGAGTTTTGGTCTGCTGTTGGTAGGGGTAGCTCTGCTGCTCTGCTCCTGTGCACCTAAGGTGCCTACGACTACCTATACCCCTATGGAGCTTGCAGCCATTCTGGCAGCTTCCCAAACCGAGATGAAGGAGTTTATTCCTCTCACCTTTACCGACGACTATTTTCCAGAGTATATCACCAAAAATTATCTACTCGATCCGGCTAGTCTTCAAGATGGGGTTATTCTCTATCCCCAGGGGATGTTCGCCCATGAAATAGCGATATTACACCTGGGTAAGGGGGTCAAGCCGGACGCCATCCAGAAGAACTTAAAGGACTATATAGCTAAACGCAGTAGTGCTTTTAGCGGCTACGCTCCCTATCAAGCAGCCATTTTAGAAAAAGGGGTAGTGGTGGTTCAAGGGAGTTATATCGCTTTAATCATTGTGGAGAATATACCTCCCACCGCAGCTCTCTTCGCCGCCTGTTTTAGCAACACCCCTCCTGCCGTTCCTGCTTACCCTTATCGCCATATACTGACCTCTCCTCCCAGGGAAGAGGGTAACGCTACAGAAGCCACTACCGCTCTGCCAGCGGGAGAAGCGACGGTTGTGCTCCCAGAGACGAAGGTACCTCCTGAGCCTTCTAGCACCTTACCACCTTCGGTCACCTCTCCGCCTACAGCTTTACCTCCAGAGGCGACGGTACCCCCTCTACCCTCAGAATCAGTTAGCAGCACCACAGCTCCGGTGCTGCCATCTGATGTGACCTTGCCTCCTCCTCCCACCCTACCTGTTCCTAGCGAACTCTATCCACCTGCCAGTGCGGCCGATCCCGTGATCTCCCTGGAGGATATTTACGACGGCGAAGCGGTTTTGGCAGCTTGGTTTAGCGGTGATCCTCAAGGTTTATCACCGCTAAACCTGGTAATATATTCTTTAGCCAGCCAAGTAATGGCGGATTATCTCAAGGAGGGCATGACCCCTGCACAGCAACAGTTAATTATCCACGACTGGATAATTGATAATGTAGATTACGATACCGAAGCCAATAACAACGCACCTACCGCCAAACCAGATCCCAACAACTATAATCCGTATGGCGCTTTACAAAATGGCTTAGCTATCTGTTCCGGTTTCTCCTCTACCTTTCAACTATTTATGGATATGCTTGCTATCGAGTGTATTACTATTCATGGCACTAACGTCAATGGCGACCCTCATGCCTGGAATATGGTACGTTTGGATGGCAAGTGGCTCTGCGTCGATGTCACCTGGGACGACCCGGTAATTCAAGGGGATATATATATCAGTTGGGAACGGCGCTATCGTTATTACAATGTCAGCAGCGACTTCATGTGGTATAGCGGACACCGTTGGGACCGCAGTGTGTATCCTGAAACCGACTAAGGTGATGCTATAGCCAAATGCTATACCAGCTCTTCCAGGCAACCGGTGACAAACTGGCGGTCGCTTTTGGTTTCAGCCATTAAGAAAAGAATATCTTCTTCGGTGATAGCTTGGCGGGAGAAGCCTTGAACCTTGTTACGGATTAAGCTGCGGCGCATACGCTGCAGGTCTTGGTTTACAGCTGTAACCTGCTCCGGTTTTTCGGGTAAAATAATACTCTTACCCGGAACACTGTCTGCCGGGTTACCAAAACGTACATCGATACCGTTAGCCCGAGCAAAACTCAACTGTGCTTGAGGGTGTTTACCAGCCCCGGTATATTCGGTCTCCTGCACCACGATGATAGCATCTTCCTCCAACTCCTTCGCCAGAGCGAAAGCTGCTGCCAGGCTGGTATTGCCGGCAGGTCCTCGCTCCAAACCTTCCAGCACGGCCAAGGCTTCGGTGATATAGAAAACTTCCCCTTGGGTGATAAGAACATACCTGTCCATATAACGCAGCGGACGCCCGGCTGAGCGAGGGGTATCGGTGCGGTCTGGGTTGGTGGCAAAGGGAACGCCAAACCCAGTATGACCGGTGGTGAAGCTCTTTTGGTTAAAATGGGTATCGCTAGCCATATGTAACCCGGTTAGATCAACCGAAGCACCAACCACAAGGGTATTGGTGGCGCCGGCTTTTTGCAAACCCCGAGCGGTGCCAGTAACATTACCTCCTCCGGCATGGGTGCAAACTACTACTTCCGGGTGTTTGCCATACCGTTTTTGGACTTCGGTAGCAATTTCAAACCCTAAAGTTTCAATACCGACAATCCCAAAAGGGGTATACAGGGAGGCATTCATATATCCCGTCTCTTCTAAAAGAGACAGAAAAACATAGAACAGTTCCGGACCTACCGTCAGCTGCACTACCTCAGCTCCCAAAGCCTCGCACTTACGAGCTTTTTCCAGAATCTCCGGTTGACCCACGTGGCGAGAGTCGTAGCATTCCTGGACGATGATGCAGTCAAGCCCATAACGAGCAGCTTGCGATGCTACTGCAGCGCCGTAGTTACCGCTGGTAGCTGCCATAACCCCACGGTAGCCAACTTCTCTGGCATGGTAACAAGATACCGAAGCTCGTCTGTCCTTGAAGGAACCGGAAGGGTTACAGGCTTCATCCTTGATAAGAATCCTGGCGCCTTTACCGGGAGGTGCTACCATTCTGGCAAGTTTGCTGAGGTTGTGAAGTTCAATGAGAGGGGCTCTGCCTACATCA
Organism: Symbiobacteriaceae bacterium; assembly: GCA_009779515.1. Taxonomy (GTDB): domain Bacteria; phylum Bacillota; class JAAYKD01; order JAAYKD01; family WRDA01; genus WREE01. Next base: position 2,692 of record WREE01000019.1, on the reverse strand, counting down.
CCGGCATTCTGGATGCGAGTAACATCAGAGAGGCTAAAGTTGCCAAAAGACATCATCCCTTCATAGTCGAAGGCGATGGAGCCGCTTTCGTAGCTAGCGTAGTCTATCCCCAGGGAGCTTTTCATAATCTCCCCGCGACGGGCTAAAACCGCTTCGTAGCTCATATCTTTACTCACTCTTTAGCACCTCCCCAAAGGCGGGCTTTAACCTGCTCCCCAATCTGCCTAAGTTCGGGAATATAGCTGCCATAGTCTACGGTGTAAGTTGGATTTACTTCCAACAAGGTGCCGTGCTCCCTTCTACCGGTGACGGTAATCACACTTACCTTTTCTCCTATAGCTGCTTCGGCTAATAATGTGCCTTTTACCCACATACGCAAAGGGGTGACGCGGGTTTCGTCCGGTAAGTTTAGTGCTCTAGCGGAGGCTTCCAGCACGACACGTTCAATGGTGACCCAGCTTCCTTGGGCAATCACAAACATAACCCTCCTATACAATAAATCTAAAAGGAACCATTTTATTCGCTGTCGAATCCAGTTTAATAATATAAAGGAGTTGTTGTTATGGATTACATTATTTCGTCAAAAGTTGCCGAGGCTGTGGCTACCCTGACCAAGATCCCAGAGGTGCAACAAGGCTTAGCTTTTCTTGAGGCGGATCACCCCCGTACGGTGCAAGAAAATCTGGAAATGGTGGTAGTGAAGGCACCTACCTTTGCCGAGCACCAGCGAGCAGAGCTCTTTGCCCACAAGTTGCAAGAGCTGGGGTTGGAAGGGGTGCATGTAGATCGGCACCAAAACGCTATAGGGATTAAAAGGGGTTACGGTAATGGGCCAACTATTTTGGTTGAGGCCCACCTGGATACGGTTTTTCCTATGGATGCCATAGTGGAACCAGAAATTAAAAAAAATATCATCCATGCTCCTGGTATTTGCGATGATACCCGAGGGTTAGTGGCCATCCTTTCCCTGATCCGGGCTTTGCAGGAGAGTGGGGTGAAGCATGGGGGAGATATCTACTTTGTGGGTACTGCTCGTGAAGAAGGGATGGGTGGCTTCGGCGGTATGAAGGACCTCTTTGATGACCATGCCGGAGTCTTTGCCGCCTCGGTATCTATCGATGGCTCTAATGTCGAACGTATCTGTTTTAATGCCACCGGTATTAAAACTTTCACCTTTAACTTCTATGGCGTAGGTGGACATGCCTATGGTGCCTTCGGTAAGGTAGCCAACCCTCTCCATGCCGCTGCACGGGCGGTAGCCAAGATCAGCGTCCTCAAGGTTCCCACTGAACCCAAAACCACGTACGCGGTCAGTAACTTTCATGCCGGTAATGATGCGGGTATACACGCCATTGTGGATAAAGCCACCATTAAAATAAATATTCGCTCCACCGGGAAGGCAGAGTTGGAGGAGTTAGAGCAGCAGATACACCAATGCGTTGCCGATGCCTGCCGAGAGGAGACGGAGTTTTGGGGTTGTGATACCATAACCTTCGACTGTGTATATCATGTCAACAATCCTGCCGGGACATCAGACCGACACCTACCTATTGTGGAGGCTACTTATGCTATTATGAAGCATTTAGGTACCGAACCGGTTTTCGCTCCCGATGGTTCCACCAATGCCAGTGTACCTATTGTGAGAGGTATCCCCGCTGTATGTTTGGGTAGCGGTGGTCAAAGCGGAGGGGTGCATACCACCCAGGAATGGTATGACCCCACAGATGCTTTTATCGGACCACAGCAGACGCTGCTGCTTGCTCTGGCTTTAAGCGGTATCGAAGGTAAGCTGGTGTCTCTTCTATTATAGATGGGGGCTACCCGCCCCCAAACCCCCGTCGCTACGGCAGGCAAAGCCTGCCTGCGCTTACAGGAGCTTAGCTCCTGCGCCCCGGTTCCCGTGGCGGAGTAGAAGCCTGTTTCTATCATGTCATGGGTGAACGCAGTTCATGGGCTTCTACTCACCTAATACTTCTGTCATATAAAACAACAAAGGCTTACTGGGAGCTGGGGGAACGGTTTACTTGGAAACGATGGTAATTTGAGGTATGGTTTCGGGAGGATAGGCATCATGAGACCCGGTAAGAGAGAAAAGAACCCATTCCGCCACATTGGTGGCGTGGTCGCCAATACGTTCGAAGTATTTGGCGATCATCAATAAATCCATGGCTTGATCACCGTTGGCCGGGTTGAGGTGGATCAGCTCGACCAGCTCTTCTTTGATGACCGTAAATAGCTTATCGACAACATCATCAGCGTCGATGACAGCTCTGGCCAGTTCCATATCTCCCTGAACAAAAGATTCGATACTATCGGTGACCATTTTGATGGTAGCTGCAGCCATTAACGGAATATGCTCCAGCTTTTTGATATAAGGCTTACCTGCCATGTAGATAGTGATTTCCGAAATGTCACTAGCGTGGTCTCCGATACGTTCCAGATCGGTGATCATCTTCAGAACAGAGGAAACAAGGCGCAGATCTTTGGCGACCGGTTGCTGCTGTAGGATAATCTCGATGCAAAGAGCTTCGATCTCCTTCTCTTTGGCATTGATTTCCGTGTCATAGAGTAACGTCTCCTGTGCCAGGGGCACATCTTGGTTGATTAAGGCTTGTACCGCATTGCCGATAACTAGCTTCACCTGCTCACCCATTTCCACTAATGCGGTATGCAGTCTCTCCAACTGATCGTC
>WREE01000018.1 GCA_009779515.1 Symbiobacteriaceae bacterium | reverse complement strand
TATCCTCCAAGGGGGTGGTGGCTGTGCCCTGGTAGGGCAAAAGAGCAAACTGGAAGGTATCCAGGGATCCAATGCCACCCTCGGCTTCGACGGTAATAGTCCCATCATTAACAAAGGTGCCGGTGGTAGTTAGGGTAAAAGATATCGCTTCGGAAGGTAGGTTGAGCTCCCGGGAAACCAGGGTATCGTTACGCTCCCGCAAGGTGGCTACCACTTCACCGCTGGCTGCTACGGGGTTAGCATCAGCCAGGTAGAGGATATAGTCCCCGGCTGCCAGTCCGGTAATTGCCGTGCTGTCTGGTGCCTCCAACAAGCTAAAGGTAACCTTGGCAAAGAAGGCATCTCGGGCTGCCAGATAACTGTTCAGCTCTGCCATATTCATAGCAGCGGTATCCTGCAGGGTGAAAGAGTTGGCTTGCGGTAAGAGAGCATAGAGATAATTGCCACCGTAGAAGCGCTGATTAAGGGGAGATGACTGTAAAAGTTCCGGATTGTAAGCCCCGCCGGTGATGGCTGCCAGGTTGAGAGCCACCCAACCTTCGCCACCTTTTTGCGTCCAATCGCTTTCCACAACGCAGAAGTCGTCTCCGAGAATTAGCGGTAAGCCCCGCACAGTGAGATGCCAAGTTGCCGAGTTACCGGCGCTGTCTTTAGCGTAGAGGGTGTACTCACCGTTATAAAGCCCTGCGGGGGGACGCCAAGTTCCCCCGAAGTTGGTGCCGCTGACTCCGGCCAAGATAACTTCCTCGTTGATGCGTATTTCGGTAATCGGTGCTACCACCGAGCGGTTGACTTCACCCATATCGAAGAGACCGGCAACCTCTTTGTAGACCTTGTAAGCCAAGGTGGGGTTACCCTCGCTATCGACTTCCAAGTACAGTTCGGGAATAGGCTCGGCACTGTCAATACCGTTAAAGAGCAGATAGCGGTCGCTAAAATAGTCGGCATCGCTCTCCCAATAAGCCCGTACCCGGTAGATGCCGTTAGTGCGTAGGTGCAGCTTTTGTTGGTCGTCCGGTTCCATAGCATCAAAGGTAAAGCCAATTATGTTGTCGCTCTCTTCGTCGTAAACAAAGCGTCCACGCTGGGCGACAATTTTTGCCCCCGGGGAGGAGGTAGCCGCGATAAGGAGAATCTCGGCAGCGCTGGAGTAAATATCCCCTGTGGTCCAATCTTTACCCTCAGCGGTTATCTTCGCCTCGGAAATTTCCGGCACCCCACGCCAGGGTTCCAAAGTAGCGGCGTTGGTAAACCAGCCGACATTTACCGTGCGGGATGTGATATTGCCGGAGACATCCTGGACATGGAAATCATAAACCCCATTTTTGGTAACGGTCCACTTTAACACCCAGACGTTATCCATTACCTTCTCTAAGGTCATACCCTCGGCTTCAAAATTAGTGGCAAAGAGGCTGCTTAAGCCGGTATCATCAATAATAGTTAAGGTAAGAGGGACAGTGGTGCCGGGAGCTAAGGTAGCCAAACCGGGGAAGCGCTGGCTCCAGTAAAGCTGCGGTGACATAAAGTCGTCGGCAGGGGTAGGGATGATGGAGCCGCCATACTCTTCGATATATTTATCGATGTAAGCGGTACTCTCCAACACCTTAACGGTTACCCTATGGGTGATGGCGGAGGCGGAACTGTCTTCGGGAGGTCTAAAGCGCACGGTGACCGCTTTGCTCTCACTGTTGCCGCCAGGGGAGGAGATGACCTGTGAGGCAAAGCCGGGGTAAGTAGAGCTTATCTCCAGCTTACCGGAGAAGTAGAAGGTCATGGCTACCGCTAAGGTATTGACGGTGTAGAGGGCACCGGCTTCCCCCCGAGCTAAATCGTTCAGGTAAGGGGGGTGGATGTCGTTACTACCGATAGCTGTATCCGGGTTCCAGTCGGAGACCTTCTCCATAAAGCTCCACTTTTGCATGGTGGCTTCGGGATCGTAAGGGTCGTTAAAGATGCCGTTGGCATCGGTGCGGTCGGAGTTGTAGAAGGTAAACATATCGTTGTTGTTAAATACGTTAATGCCTTTCCCTTCCGGGGTAACCGTGCACATAATATCGTAGGAGGTATTGGTGCGAATATCGGTAATCCGGATAATGCATTCTCCTTCTTCCGCCGGAGCGATAACAATACATTTTAAGTCGGCATCGTAGTAGAGGGTCCCCACGTAATCGATGTAATTACCACTGACCACATTGTTGCCTACCTGGGTAAGCAGCAGGTTGGGTTTATCCGGACGGCTGTTGCTCACCGTGTTAACCCCATAGGTGGTAATTAAGCGCAGGGGAAGCATCAAGGGGGTGCCGAGAGGAACAGCTATATTGCTGGCAGCGGTGAAGTAGGTTTGGTGACGGAGCAAAGCACGATGGCTGTTATTAATGGAAGTTAGTTCGTTATGACTAGCTACGCTCCAGATCCCTCCACTCACCGTGGGGTTGTCGCCGTCATAGAACAGTTCCATTTCGATAATCAGGGCTTCGTCCTGGCTGACCCTGTCGATAATATAGTCGCCTACGTTGGCATAGAAGGTTCCTGTGATGTGGCGACCAAATTGGGGATCGATGCGGTCGTGATTATCGGTGCCATGCAGGCGCAAGATACCGTTTTGCAGCTCAATGGCGGTGGAAGGCGCTCTAAATAAGGTGGCAATCGGCTCCTGGCTGTTGATGGTAAATTTAGCATCAGTTAAATCGAGGGGCTTATAAGTAGGGTTGCCCTCTTGGTCTTCCCCAGTCTGGAGCTTAAACTGCACCAAAACTCCCTCAGCCGCCCTAGTCCCCCGGTTGGTGACATAAAAGTCGGCATCCAGGATGGTTTGCCCACTGGCAGGGTCTACCCCCACTGAAGCAATTTGCACCCTCTCCAGAGCGAGATCGGGCAAGTCTTGCACCAGATAACGCCCTAGCCCGAAGTTCGGGTCATTGGCATCCGAGGTGACATAGGAGTAGAGGGTAGCCGCATCTTGCACATAGGTGGCATCTTCCTTGACCACAAAGTAGAAGAAGTCGCCTGGGGCAACATTTTGTCTAAGTTCCACCGTAGCGCCGGAGATAATAAACTCCTGCCCCGGGTTGATGGAGTCGTAAACCCACCACTGCGCCAGCTCTTCCTCCCCAGAGGGGGAAGCATGATAAAGGGTTACCGTAGCTGGGTTGGCTTCACTGCCCCGAATACGGGTAGTCCCGATATTGGTAAAGCCTAAGGAAGCAGAGACGAAGGCACCGCCGGTAAGCTGGCTGTTATCGATATGGATATAGGGATTGCCCAGCAGATGGGCGCCCTGACCAAAGGCGATGGCATAAAAGCCTACTTCCCCAGCTGCCGCCGGCATAACAGCAGTGTAGTTTCCTCCTGCCAGGTCAGGGGCAGGGTAGCTTTGGTGATAGAGCTGGGTTAAAGCCCCTTCCGTTAAAACCAGAGCCTGAGAGGTACCGCCTAAGTTGCGATGAGAAGAAGGGTTCCCCAGGCTTTCGGCGGAGGTAAAGGAGAGCTCTCCCTCCTCCCAACTGGAGTTGTCTGCCTCTAAAGCGCGGCTTAAGCTCCGGCTCCCCTCCTCATCGGGGGCGATAAGGGCAAATTGTAAGTTGGTAAAGGTAAACTGGTAAGCGTTGGAGGTTGCGGTATCGGCGGTAATACCTTTAAGGTATTCCCCTTTAGTTTCCTCTTCACTCCAGCTATGACTAAGAGCATCTTCGTAAACTTGCATTTGGTTCATCGCCAGCATTTTGGCGGGTGTCCAAGCAGCTACCGTCTCTTCGCCTCCGCCGGGAGTGCTCACAGTTTCGGTGTAATAGTGAGAGATATAAATAGCATTGTTGGTGGTGTTGGGGACAGTGCCCACAAAGACAGCCGCAATGTTACCGTCACCATCAGCCCCAATGGTCACCCCGGCATAGCCGGAATGGGTCGCTTCCACTTCCGTAGTGTTCCCGTCGTCAGTTAACGAGAGGTACTTCTCCATGGTAAAGAAGGGGATGATTCTGCCGGAGGTTTTACCAGCTTCCGGCTGGGGATAAATCCCGGTAATGGAAAGCAGGTCTCTTTCGGGGATAACATAGGTGTTACCATTCATCTCGAAGAGGAGGAAGGTTTCCACAGCAACTTCCTGGGTAACGGCGCGAGCGTTAGCTAAGGGCGAAAAATCTTCCGGGGTGCCATCTAAGGCGCCTAGTTTACCGGTGAGGAACTTCAGATCGGCAAAGTAGGGGTCGGTGTAAGGCTCCAGAGAGCCGGCACTATACTCCCCTTCCAAGTAGTTTTTATTACCGTCTTCAAAGCAGACCAGTTGCCTTAGCTGATAAGGGGCTCCCAGGGTAATCATCTCGGCGGCATTGCTTTGAGTCGGATCGATGGTCACGGAGCGGAGGATAAATCTTTTGGTATACTGCAAATCTCCGGCTACATAGTTTTCTTCCGAGGTGGTATAGGCTAAGTAGAGGGTGCCATCAATCATGGTCAACGCCGAGTTTTCCACCGTGCGGTTGATTAAGGGATCGCTGCTTAGCTCTACCGCTAAGTTATACCACTGGTTATCGTCACCTCGAGCAGAGATATTAAGGATGTTGCTCTTGCCGTAAACCCGTTTCATAGTTTCATAGTAGGCTTTAAGGAAGGGTATATTGCTATCGTCAAAGTAAGGGTCATCATTTGGTAAGTGTTCCACTTGGTACAGCCTTTTTAAATAACCTTCGTAGGTGGCTACCGCTGCGGCTAACTCCGGCTCAGGGTAAGGAACTGCGGTAAAGTGCAGCAGCACCTCACCCCGGGTATGAGGGGAGAAGCGGGTTTGGTTGCTTTCCCGGGGAGCAATGAGCTCAGCAGGGGTAAAGGCTCCGGGAGTAGCAGGGTGCCAGCTGGCGGCTTTAATCACCGTGTTACCGGCGGCATCTTGTAACTGCTCTAAAGGGGTGCGAGGGGAGAGTGCGCGCTCCCCGGATAAAAGGCTAGCCTGCCTGCCCAGGTTGTCGTCAGGGGGGTCGGAGGGAGGCTCCGTGGGTAGAGTACCAATATCTTCGGCTTGAATTTGGTAGGAGGTATAAGCTACCACCCACTGGTTACTATCCAGTTCGTAAATGGTAAACCAGCTTCCCGCTACTACCTCATAAGCGCCGTCAGTAAAGGCATGGGTGGTGCCGAAAACGGTATCTCCGATCTTGACATCTTGCACTTGGTTGGGGCTTACCTGGTAAACCAGGGTGCCGCTAGCCGCGGTAACCGCTATACTCGTGCTAACTTCGTCGGGAGTAGGGGTAAAGGTAGCGGCTAAGGCGGTCGCATCGTCGGCGTAGCTGACCCAAACCACCTGCAGGTTACCATAAGCATCCACCCAGCCGTTAAAGTCCAAGTCACCTCGGATCGAGCCGCTGTCCACCACCATATACTCCGTGGAGGAGGCGGGATCCGTGGGGTGACGCAAACCGTAGTTGTTGTTCTCATCCGCCACTACAATTTCACTGAGCACCAGCATGGTGCTATCCAAAGTCTGTCCCGAGGAACCGGGACGGCTCAGGTGGTAGAGCAAATAATGCTTATCTCCGATGGTAACTACCTGGTAGTCGTACCCAGTGACTAAACCTTCCACTAAGGTGAAGGCATCACCGGAAGCGTTGAAACCGGAAATTTGGAAGGGGGTATTATAAGTATCATAAGCCCTGGCGAGCCCTTGACTATCGAGACTGTTGATCCGCTGGGTATCCGCTGTGCTGTTGGGCAGTTTAATAAAGCTGTTGCTCCCTGCGGAGCTGTAAGTAGCATATTGGTAAGGGTCGCTGGGTAAGCTCCTACCCTGATTATTTTGTCCGGGGAGAGGGTACATTTTGGCGAAAGCGCCACCTAAAGCGGAGTAGCCGTGCATCCACGGTTGATTATCACCCCCGCTGCGTCCCCGTTCGTAGTTGAGCAAATACTGAATGGCTTCCTTTTCGATGGTGAAGAAGAGGAGCACTACCCGCACGCCAATCCCCAGCTTCATGGCAAAGGAATCGAAGGTAAAGGGGTCGTAGGCTTTCTCTTGGATATTGTAGGCGCCAAAGGTCATGGCACATTCAATAGCCAGTTGGGCAAAAATTTCAATCTTGAGCATATCTATGCCCAGCCCGGCACCGACTTCAATCAACGCCGAAGGCGCCAGCTTCATCCCGCTCCAGTAGGTATCGCTATCGGCCTTCACAATAGGGACAATTTTAGCAACAGCGGTATTTTCCAAAGCTACTAAGCGTAAATCGAAGGGATCTCCTTCAATAGTATAACCTTTTTGCTGCTTTAAAATAATGGTAACCGGTTTGTCCATATTGCTGGAAGCAATATAGCCAAAAGCTTCAAAGTTCCCCGTCCCCTGCTTCATTTGGATCAGCATTTTACCGGAAAAATAGACATTGTAGGCTTTATACCCCGGGGTAAACTCCAGGTAGTCATTGAGCTTACCCACGGCTTGCTCTCCCTGGAGGGTAAAAGTACTGTTTAGGGTAATGGTGGACAAATTCACCGGGCTAGTACCTTCCACCACTTCCCGTACTACCTGCAACCCGGTGGAGAGAGTTAAGCCCACTCCCACTTTGATATAGACGAAGACTATAGGACAGACCGAAAGGCGGTAAGTATACTTAAACTCAAAAGAGACCGCCACGGAGATCGCAAACTTGGAAAAATAGTAGCCGTTATCCAGGGGGTTGTAGCTGAACATAAAAGCCAGGCGCAAAGAGAAAGAGACTTGGATGGTGCTGGAAGACATTTTGCCTTTGTCAATAGCCGGGTTGCCGTTGGCATCCTTACCGCTAGGCGAGGCTTTTTCTTGCTTGGCTTTGTTATAAGCATCGTCTTTGGTTAGCTTCCCCCAACTGCCGGTGATGAAGTTTTTGAACTTTTCCCCATTCTCTTTATTCGCCGTTACCGGGTTTTTACTCTTGACTTTGCTGGGTTGGGAGCCAGAAGATCCTGGAGGATTGCTATCATCAGGCTCGGCTTTTTCAAATCCGCCTAAAGGTAAACCGATAGCGAAGCCGATATCGTAGCCATCTAAGATAATCGTAATGTAATCGGAAAGACCAATTTCAATATTGGGGAGCTTAACCCCCATATCGATACCGAACTCGTCATGGTCGCCTCCCGAACTGTCAGCGGTTTTTTCCGGCTTTTCCTCAGGGGAATTGGTCACCAAAAGATAGTCGGCATTAGGGAAGAGGGCAATCCCGGCGAGAAGGGAGCTCTCCGGCATGGGAGGCGCCGCCAGTTCTCCCTGAGGAACTAGGGTCTCTTCATCCCTTTGGTAGGGTTGCTGGGCAATCGTTAGAGCAAAGGTATCTACCCCGCTAAGGGAACCTAAATAGCCATTGATTTTCGCCCACTCGCTGGGGTTACCCGTTCTCTCGTAGTTATAAACTCCGTCGGTGCCCCGGGTAAATTGGGCGATAGGAATGTTACTACCTGCCAAACTGTTTTCAATAGCTACCGGCTCCGGATGCTCAAAGGGGAAGAGCAGGCTTCCTTTAAAGTCCGGTCGCCAAACATATGGCCAGGTATAAGGGTTGGGATTGGTGGAAGAACCTTGCTCCCGCCCCACCGGTGAAATATCGCCACCGGCGGAGAAGAAGAGAGCTTGGGGCGCCGAGGCTTCCGCACCATACATCAGGATACTGTCGGAGGAGTAGCTTTTAGAGGTTACCACACCCTCTTTCGAGGTGATGGAGATAGGAGAAGCCTCCACATAGCGGTACCCTTTCTGCTCTCTAGTCATTTTACTTAAGGAGTTAACGTTATTGGCGCTGGTGGTGAAAACCGGATTAGCTTGGGCACGGTCGCTCTCCTTGGCGTCAGCTGGCAGCACCAGGCAGCGGGGGGTGATGGTGTAGTCGAGAGCAATCATATGGTTAGCATAGTAGGGTTCAGCCACGGGGTTATTCTCTTGGTCCTGGGTTATCAGCTTGGGAGCAAAGATGGTCTCTTCGTAGGAGGCGAAGGTAAGATACTCCAGCCGCAAGTCGCCTAAAAGACCCTCCCCGTCTAGGTGGAAAAGGTTGTCTTCCTGCCTGTAGCTACCAGAGATCTTGCCATCGTTGTTCCGGTCCAAATAAAGGGCTATATCGGAAATGAGAGGGACCATCACCGACTGGGCGGTAAGATAATCTTTGTGGTAATAACGAAACGCCATAGCGGTTTGGTTCATATGGTCACGCATGATGGTAATCGTTTCATTACCCTTATAGGCTTTACCGCTATAGAGGATAATATCCTCCGGGGAGAGGTTAAAGTTAATACTCTGGATATTGGTAAACTTGCTGTCGGTTATGGCGAAAGCCGTGTTACTTCCATTATAGCCGGTGGGCATTTCAATAGGCAAAAGAGCACTGCGTGCCTTGAGCTCAAAGGAGACTGCCTCCTGGGAGGCGCCCACATTCGAGTTTAAGCTCCGGTAGTCCGAATAAAAAATGGTTATTCCTATATTGCTGTTACTATCTTTAAACATTTGGAAAGCATCGGGAATTCTTCTTTCATCAATATTAATACCGTTGGCATTAGGACCTTCCGTTAAGCGAGGCACCGAAGGTAGTAGCTCCACCACCACATGCTGGCTGCGCTCTAAGACAATGTTGAGGGTGTATTTACCCCGCAGATCCTCCTGCACCATGGAGTCCCAAATTAACTCGATGGTTGCCACATCGAAGTTATTCGAGCCGGTGAGAGATCCCCGCGCAACGATTACATCGTTATTGCCCTGACGTTGGGTAAGATAAACCCCAGCAATATTCACCCCCCAATAGAGCTGATAGGTCGCCAGAGCAGCGGTGGAGATTTGCAACTTGGAACCTACGTAAAGGCTACCCGAGGAGGTAACCCCTCCCCCCTTTTCCACGATGGTGACCTGGGGTTGAATCTGGGCATATAAATCCGCTGTAGCCTCTTGCAAGGTAATAGTGGCTTTATCGCTTTCCTGGGTATAGGCGGCGTTGTTATCGTTGGCGGTATAAATACGCAGGGCTATATTATTGGTAAAAGAGTTGCGGTTAAACCCCAGGTAGCGCAAGCCTACCTCGGCAAAATTGTTGGTCATATGCTCGTTGCCACTCTTAGGGGGTTTGTACCCCTTCATCGGTGAAGCAATCAGGCTCATAGTCATGACGGAAGAGTTAGTGGCAGTAAAGGGTATAGAACCGCTGCCTAGGGTATAATAATACATGTTCCAGTAGTCGTCCATCTCTCGCATTTGATAACCGTAGTCGCCATATAAGGGGATATGCTGACCATACCAGGTACTGGTTGTACCTTTACTGTTATTATTCGCATACATCCGCTGGACAATGGGGCTCGAAGTGACCGGCACTTCGATACGCGGCTCTAAAATATAGTTGGTGCCGTAGTTTTTAACCCCATAATTCATACGATGTTGGAATTGGTTGCTATAACTTATATAGTTGAAACGCTTGCCTACATGGGGAATATTTAAGGTCATCGACATAGGCTTCTGATTATAGAGCCCCCACAAATTGTTAAAGACCACAGGGTTGCCACCGGAATAGGTATTGGAACCGCTACTCCACCAGCCAAATTGCCCAAAACTATTGCTGTTGGCAGGAGGGGTATAACCAGGTGAGACATGCTGCGCCATAATATCGTTCCAATATTTGCTATTGTAATCGCTTAAATTGCGTAGGGAAGCAAAAGAAAGCTCAGCTGCAAAAGTATAGGAGCGGCTGGTCACCGTATCATACTGTTCCACGAAAACCAGCTCAGCTGGGGGATTATAGCTGCGTCCCGCACTCGCCTCTACTCGCTCACCGGTTACCGGAGGGGGATCCGCTACCAGAGCATTAGCATCCACGGTAACCAGGCTGCTGACATCTACCAGGGAGGCATCATAAAGGATGGTGGCGAGGTTCCTCTCCTCAGGAAGTAAGGTTACCGTGTTGTAAAGGTCAATATAAATGGTATCCTGGGAGAAGGTTGCCAGATTAGCGGTTCCTCCCCCTAAGAGGTTGTCCAAAACCACCGCCAAGCGCAAATCTTCTTCGTGGTAGATACCATTTTCAATAAGAGGGATTTCCAAAGTAGCACTACTCACATCGGCATAGAGGGAGATCGTCCCGCCTGCGGTAGCGTAATCTACCCCTGCCAGCGCCGAAATATCTTCCGTGCGCCAGGCAAAGGATACCGGATAAGTGGTATCTCCGGTACGGGTTACGGTAACGTAAGCCGAACCGGCCGATTTGTCAAAGCGCACGGTTTCGGCGGTAAAACCTACCATGGTTTCATAACGCTCAGCATCGCCCACCACTTGGATGACCACTGCCGAGGTATCTTGGTAGATACCTGCTCCCTGGTAACCTACCATTTGCAGGTAGCCGAAAGTGTCCGGCTTGTGTTCTCGGTTATCTGGAGCCGAGATACGAATCTCCTTCACCCATTCACCCTCGGCAAAGACCATTTCAAAAATATAAGCCGAGAATTCATCGGGGTCATCCATGGGGAGAACCGCGAAGGTTTGTTGGTAATTTCGGGCTTGAAGATCGGCTAGATCGGAAGGGTGCATATACTCCCCAAAGTCGGCTTCCGGCGCCAGATAAAGGTCACCCCAGGCGCTGTTGGAGCCGTACTGGATACCCTCTACCGTGTAAACACACATATAGTCGTAGCCGGCTTCAAGATGATTCTCCGGTGCCACGAGCAAAGTAGCTTGGTCGGCACCCTGGATAGGGCTCCAATCCCCATCATACCAGATATACCAACTGTAGCTTTCCCCGGTTACTTCCTCCAGCTCGTAGATATAGACCCCCTGCTCTTCCTCCCAGGAGAACAGGATAGCCACCGGGTTTTCCGGCTCCCGAGGAACAGGGGGTATCCCTAAAGGTTGGTACCAAGCAAAAGGTAAGGTCTCTTCCACCTCAATGATGATGTCGTTTTTACCAGCAGCGTTATCATAGCTCTGCACCCCTTCACCAACTTCGGTGTAGGCAGGGGCGTAAACTATATCCAGGTGAGCCCGTCCGGTGGTGCCTCCCAGACGATAGACCTTGATAACCTGGCTCTCTCCCCCCTGGCTTACCTCCAGCTCCCGCTTTTCAAAAGCGAAGATACCATAGGGGTAGATTTCCTCCCAGGTAGCATCGACAATGGTCTCATTGCCTTCCTGATCGATGACTACCAAAGCATCTGGCTTGGGAGTTAGATAAGCTAGAGTATAACTGGGAAAGCTGGAAAATACCAGTGCCAGGGCGAGCACCAGACTCAGACCACGCCGCAAAATGCTTGCCAATGTCCGTTTCATAAACTACCTCCTAAGAGCTTGGGAGCGGGTAGCTCCCACTTTCGAAATGGAGAACTAGCCAAAGGGAAATAGGTGTAACAACGTACACTCTCCTATTTACAATATACTCACTCTCGGCTCTAACCACAAGAGGGCTACAGCTTGCTTTTACAGCAGCTTTATCCGGTGTAGAAATTACTTGACAATGCCAAATATTTGTGATTGTTGGTGGGGAGGGTATATGTTATAATCGTGTTGCTATTAACAGGTGAGAGGTGGTGCTTCATGCAGCGTATGATGGTGGCAGTTTGTGAAGATGATCTCTCCGATGCCGCTATCCTGAAACAAATGGTGTTGGCGAGCGGTATTGCCACCGATATCTTGTTGTTCTCCTCGCCAAATGAGCTGCTGCAGCATTTCACTGCCGGTAGCTTTCAAGTTCTCTTTTTAGACCTCTACTATGCCGGTGATGCTGAAGGTGCTGCCAGAGCGGCGGTGCAAATTCGCGAAGCCGACCCCCATATTTGGATCGTCTTTACCACCAGCAGCACCGATTATGCCACTTTCGGTTACAAGGTCCAGGCGGATCGCTACTTGCTAAAGCCTTTAGACCGGGAGGAAGTTCTCTCTATTTTACACCGTGCCAGTAAGCATTTTGCCGCCATCGACCACACCATTGAGGTGGTGGTGGACAGGAAAAGCCGCTCTATTTACCCCCGGGAGATTAGTTATGTGGAAGTGCGCAACAAGCAGTGCCTTATCCATCTCCCGGAAGAGACTCTGGCTACTTATATCACCATCGACGAGTTGGAGAAGGTCCTCACCTTGCCCTCCTTTTTGCGCTGTCACCGCAGCTATATTGTCAACTTCGACTATGTGGTGAGTGCCGCCAGGGATTTCACTTTGGTAGGAGGCGAAGTGGTTTATATCGCCCATACCCGCCAATGGGCAATACGCAAAGCTTACCGTGACTATGTAGCTCGTTTGGCGAGAGGGAGTAGTTTATCATGAAAAAAATAGGATTATGGATCATCTGTTTGGGGTTGCTGCTCTTCATACCGGGAAGAGCATTGGCTATGGTTAACGAGGAAACAGCCCCCCAGGAAGAAGAAGAGGAAGCCTCTGTGGTCTATTCCTGGGAGGAACTGCAGGAGTGGATGGAGAGTCATCGTTCGGGGGGCAAGGTTTACCTGGGAAGTAACATCCTGATAGATGACAGCACCAACGCGTATATCTATACTGGCTATGGGTACTGCGAAATAGAAGCCGGGGAGTTTGGTTTTGTGGTGGAAGGAGAACTCTGTTTTTACGGTAACCACAATATCTCCGGCCAAGGTATAAGAGAAGATGGCTCGCAGCAACCTCTTATTTGGGTGCGCAACGGGGGCTACCTGGCGTTTTATAACGATATGGTAACCTTCAGCCAGTTTACGGTAACCGGTAACGGGGGGATAGGAATCCTCCTGGAAGAAGATTCTCTCCACCACGCGAACAGTAACGCTTGGGAGTTTCATCTCCAGGGGGATAACTCCGTGGCTGTAGTTTCAGCTATCCCTCTCTATATACAGGGTATCTTTGTGGAAGCCTCCGGCGAGGAAACCGCAGGTATTATCTCCTCGGCACCGGTACACCTCTTTTTAGCGAATATTATCACCTCTCATATCTCAGTTGCCACTCCAGAACTGGTTTTGGATACCTGTATCCTGGAACCGTTGGTGGCAGAAGCTAAAGTTATTAATAGGGTTATCTCCCAGATCACTCTGGTAGGCAGCTCCCGAGCCCTGTACTCTCTGGTTGAGGAAAGCAATTATTATTTTGTCAGTGACTATCTCTATTACAATATTTTTCTTTCAGCACCGGGAGAGTTTGATGAAGTCTTTTCCCAGTACCTGCGCATGGACGACTCCACCATAGACTATCATACCCCGGGAGAATACTGGGTAACCCCTATTTGGGAACTCAACTATCCTTACAGCTATTTCCCGATTATCGATGCTGCAAAGGCTGTCTTACTCAAGGTGGAAGTCTATGACCCTACCATCCCCTTTTTCTTGGAAGCAGGTCATTATTGGGGCTATAATTTCTATGTCACCCACCTCTTTTTTCCCGGAGAAGAAGAGCCAGTCCTGTGGTATTCTGATGACGATGGCGAGCATTGGCAGGTATTTTGGCAAGAGGGTGAAGGTCTAGACGACAGTGTGGAGCTTTATATCCGCAACTACTGCCTCGATTTCATGGTTAAAAATCTCTCCTTTTTCTCTACTCCTACCTGGTTTGTCTATCAGGTGGGGGAGATTTCATCCCTGGCATTTTACGTGGATCCTACCGATCTTAGCTCCTCAGGGGTAGGAGGCGATCGGGACGGAAGCGACCGGGTGCAGCTCCTCTGGTACGCTTTCCAGAGCAGTCTGGGAGAAAACCCTGAGCTGGGTAAGGGGGATAATCAGGGAGACGAAGGTAGCTCGTCCGGTGACAGTCTGGGGAGTAGCGCCGCTTCTTCCGAAGGTAGAGGCAGTTTGCCTACCCCCTTTAGCCATCAGGGAGTAGTTTACGCCGCTCCCCTGGAGTTTACCGCTGCCCCAGCGCAGTGGGAACCGGACTATCTCCCTGGGCAAGGGGGAGAGGAAAAGCCGGAGGCAGCAGTGGGAGAGCTAGGAGAGCTAAAAGAGCTAGGGGAGATAAAAGAAACCCCCCCTCTCGCCGCACTGTTACCGGAGATAGAGCTGGCTAGTAATCTCGCCGCCGATGAGTCGGAGGAGGAGTCAGAGCCGCAACCAGCCTTCGAACCGCCACCGGAGGCGCCAGAGGTTGCTCTCAACCTTATTTTGGAGCCCCTCTACTCTACCCCGCTGCCGGACCTCCCGGTGGCGGTGGTAACCCCCGAGAAGGAAGCTACCACCTCACCTGCTACCACCCCAGAGACGACTAACCCTCCTCCTTTAACTACCTCTCCAGCCACCACCCCGCCTGCTACAGTTGCGGTCACTACCCCGGCAACCACCCCACCTGCCGCAGTCGTAGTCACAGCTCCAGCCACCTCTCCTGCTACCGTCGTGGTCACTACCCCGGCAACCATCCCACCTGCTACCGTCGTAATCACTGCTCCGGCATCCACCCCCGCAACTGCCGCCTTTATTCCCCCAGTGGTACCGGTGGCAGCAGTTACCCCCTTAGCTGCCACCACCGGGGATGAAACACCCTCTCGGAGCGACTTGGTGATGTCGCGAGTACTCGTCATCGTCATCGCCGTCGTTGGGGCAATCAGCGGATTTACCATAGGTAGACGTTGGCAAACCCGCCAACCGCGTGGTAAGTAAGCCTCATGGGTAGACATCCCCTGGGTCAGACCCCACTGGTCGCCTTAACTTGCAGTGTCGTCCTGGCGACTACCCTGCTCTGCTGCTCCTGCTACCTCTGGGACAATAAATATACCCACCTAGGACCCCAGGGGGAGGAAGGGTGGCTGTCCTTAGACCAGGAAAAACTATCCCTCCACCCTTTAGTCTATTTGACCCAGGGGTGGGAGATCTACCGGGGGGAGCTGCTGACACCTGCAAACTTAGCAGAGCAACAGTTTACCCCTTCGTCATACCATGGAGAATATGTTTATCTCGGTCAATATGGTGGCTTCGAGGGTGATGACCTGGCGGGTAACCCCCACGGTTCAGCCACCTACCGCCTGCATATTACCCTCCCCCGGGAAGCTGCTGCTTATACTCTGGAGCTTCCCGAAATTTACTCCGCCTATATCCTTTATATCAATGGCATTAAAGTAGAGCAGTTTGGCGATCCCGCCCCTGAGAGCTATCGACCCCAAACCGGTATAAGTTCAGTCTCTTTCCTGGCTCAAAACCGGGTGGAGCTTATCTTTGCCGTTAGCGACTTTTCCCATATCTACAGCGGGATGGTTTACCCTCCCGCCTTTGGTTTAGCTGGCGCCGTAGCCGGTTTGCTGCAGACACGCTGGATGCTCCGCACGGCTCTGGTAACCATAGCCTGGGGGCTGGCTCTTTTTTTTGCTGTGGTAGGCTACCTTATGGCGCGGGAAAGCACCATGCTCACCTTTGCCGCCATCTGCTTCTGCTGGGGGCTCTATATCAGTTACCCTTTGTTTATGTCGCTAAGGCTTAAGGGACTGAGCTGGTACACGGTGGAGAATCAGGCTTTCATCATGCTCCTCTTCCTGGTAGCCTTGTTACAAAAAATTATCTTGCCTAACACCAACCGCTATTTTGCCCCTATCCGCACCCTGGCAGGGGTAGTCAGCTTAGTTTCCCTGGTCATTTTCTCTTTTACCCCCTCTAACCTCCTGGTTCTGGGCGCCTTTTCTCTCCTGGTGAGTAGTTATAAAGGGATTATGGCACTTTACTTAACCTATAACTCCCTACAGGCAGCTAAAGAAAACCCCCGCTACGGCTGGCACCTGTTAGCGGGGGTTTTAGCTTTCGATGTAACGCTGATCATGGACAGGATGCTACCTTCCTATGAGCCGATCGTGGGAGGATGGTTTATTGAATGGGGCGGTTTAGCCCTGGTGATGACCATAGCCGCCATCATCTTTCAGGAAACCTTGCGCCATTACCGGGAGAAGCTGGTTTTAGAAGGTCGCATCCAGGGAACCGAAAACTTTTTACATATGCAAAGAGCTTATTATCCCCTCATGCTGCGTGATATGGCGGAAGCGCGCCGTGCCCGGCACGACCTGCGCCACCATAGCCGGGTTTTACAAGGCTTTCTCGCCACCGAGGATTATGCTAAGCTCAAAGACTACCTGGATAATTTCAGCGAAACTCTTCCCTCCGAGAGACCCCTCTCCTATGGGGAAAACCGCGTGGCGGATATTATCCTGCGGCACTTTGCCCTTCTAGCCCAACAGCAAGAGGTGAGTTTAAGCCTTGAGGCTAACCTCCCTCCCGCTTTAGCCATAGATGATGCCGACTTGGCGATAGTCCTGAGCAACTTACTGGAAAACGCTTTAGAAGCCTGTGCCTATGTTACCCACACTACCCCCTGGACTAAGCTGGTGGCTAAGGAGGTGCGTTCCCAGCTTATTATTTTAGTGGATAACAGCTATGATGGTCAAAGCGTTAACCACCAAGGGGTTTTCTTTTCCCGCAAGCGAGGAGACCGCCCGGGGGAAGGGCTTGCTTCGGTGCGTGCTGTAGCGGAAAAATACCGCGGTTGGGCTAACTTCAACCCCAACCCGACAACTCGGGAGTTCCACAGCGAAGTAGCTTTAAGCCTAAAGGGGGATGAAAAACACTAAGGGTGGTAGCCATCTCCCTGCAGGGGTAGGTAGGTCTCCCTTTATAGCTCCTGCAGCACTTGAGCACAGCGGGGACACAGACCATCTAGATCAGCTTTTTCACTGAAAGTCCAGCAGCGAGGGCATTTAAGACCTGGCGCTGCTTTTACTTGTACCCATAAACTAGGTAAAGAGGTAGCAACAGCCTCGGTAGAGGGTTTGGTCTCTACGGGATAAAGGATTACCTGGGAGGCGATGAGCCACTCTGCCAGCATATCCTGGTGCTGCCGTAAAAAGCTATAGTCCTCACCTTCAGCCCAAAGCTGGATTTGCGCATCCAAGGTGGAACCAATTTCTTTGCCACTTCTGGTTTGCTCCACTACTTTATTAATCTCGTCCCGGAGGGTTATCAGGCGGTCATAATCTGCTAAAAGCTCCGGGTTGTGCCATGCTGCCGGTGGGGTTGGCCAATCTAAAAGCAGGGCAGCAGCTACCCTGGCACCCGTCTTTACGGGAAGATGAGCATACATGGCTTCACTGCTAAAGTTGAGTATAGGTACCAGGTAGCGGATAAGGTGGTCGGCTATCTGCCACAGGAGATATTGTGCCCCTCGACGCTCAGGAGCATCCGGCAATGAGGCATATAGTCTATCTTTGCTAACATCCAAGTAAAAGGCCGAAAGGTCGACGGTGCAGTAGTGGTAAATACTGTGGTAGACCTGATGATATTCGTAATTTTCAAACCCTTGGGTAACCTTGTGGTGAAGCTCATGCAAGCGGCTCAACATCACTTGCTCCAAATACGGGAGTTCCTGGTAGGAAAAGTCCATGGTGTCAGGGTTATAATCATAGAGGTTCGAGAGGAGAAAACGGATGGTGTTGCGGATTTTACGGTAGGCATCCCCCACCTGCTTCAGCATAGCCTGGGATATGCGCACATCGGCGGTCTTAAAATCGCTGCCGAAAGCCCAAAGGCGCAGAACATCGGCGCCATATTCTTTGATAACTTCCTCCGGTTCGATACCATTACCCAAATGCTTGGACATTTTACGTCCCTCGGCATCCACCACAAAGCCATTGACGACAATCTGGTCGTAAGGCGCTCTCCCTCTGGTAATAACTCCCGTCCACAAAGAGGACTGGAACCAACCCCGGTATTGGTCAGTTCCTTCCAGATAAACCGCAGCTGGCCAGGAGAGCTCCTGCCAACGCTCAAGCACTGCCACATGGGTGGAGCCGGAATCGAACCAGACATCCATAATATCCGTCTCTTTGTCAAATTCCTGACAGCCACAGGAGCATTGGTATGTACCCGGTGGCAGTATATCCCGGGCGTCTTTCGTATACCAAATGTTGGAGCCTTCTTGGGCAAATAATTCCTGAACCAGCTTAACGGTTTCATAGGTTAATAGTTCCTTGCCACACTCCCGACAGTAGAAGATAGGCAAAGGAACGCCCCAGGCCCGTTGCCGGGAGATGCACCAGTCTCCCCGGTCTTTAAGCATGTTGCTCATCCGCAACTTGCCGGAGGGAGGATACCAGCGAACTCGCTCGACTTCCGCCAGAGCTTGCTCTAAAAAGGGTTCCACCGAGACAAACCATTGCTCGGTAGCCCGAAACATCAGGGGAGAATGGCAACGCCAGCAATGAGGGTATTGGTGAGCGATGAGGCTCCTGGCAAGCAAGTGGCCGCTCTCTTGCATATCTTGGATAATTTTAGCTCCTGCCTCTTCATGACCTAACCCTTGGTAAACCCCTGCCGCCGCCGTAAAGTGTCCCCGTTCATCGGTGGGATTAAGAATCTCCAAGCCGTAGGCTTTACCTACCATAAAATCTTCATAGCCATGTCCTGGGGAGGTGTGCACACAGCCGGTTCCTGCTTCCAAAGTGACATGATCCCCCAGGATAACCAGGGAGACCCGATCATAGAAGGGATGGCAGCATTTAATGCCCTCCAGCTCAGCACCGACAAACTCTGCCAGCACACCCTCTTCCTGTAGCCCCGTGGCAGCTAAAAAGCTGTCCTTGAGCTCGGCAGCGACGATAAAGACCCTGTTAGCGGTGGCTACCGCCAGATAGCGGAACTCTTTGTGGAGGCAAACCCCCATATTCGCCGGTAGTGTCCAGGGAGTAGTCGTCCAAATAGCAAAGGCGATAGGTAACGGAGTTGCCGGGAGTACTCCCCGGGGATCTTCCATTACTTCAAAAGCCACATAGATCGAATCCGAGTGCTTGGTTTCATACTCCACTTCCGCATCTGCCAAGGCAGTTTCGCAGTGAGGACACCACTGCACCGGTCTGAGCCCTTGGTAGACTGCTCCTTGACGCACAAACTCAGCGAAGACCCCCATCTGCGCCCCTTCAAACTCTTTCGTCAAAGTAAGATAAGGGTCGTCCCAATTGCCGATAATGCCTAAGCGCCGAAAACCTTCCTTCTGGCGATCCACTTGGTTGCGCGCAAACTCTTCGCAGCGTAAGCGCAGCTCCAACGGTTGAATCTGGTGGCGCTCCAAACCCAAACGGTTGATAGCCGCATGTTCAATAGGCAAACCATGGGTATCCCAACCGGGGACATAAGGGGAATGGTAACCCCGCATGGCAGCAAAGCGACAGACTACATCCTTGAGGGTCTTGTTTAAAGCATGACCTATATGGATATCGCCATTAGCGTAAGGGGGACCATCGTGGAGGAGGAACGGGGGTTTGTCACGGTTTTTCTCCAGCAGCTGGCGGTAGAGATTCATCTCCTCCCAGGCTGCCACCTGGTGTCATCCCCACGGGGGAAGATTACCTCGCGTAGGAAAATCGGTGCTGGCTAAGTTCAAAGCAGCCGCATCCTGCTTGTCTTCAGGCACAATTATCACTCCTTTAAATGCTTTAGCAAGAAAAAAAGCTC
>WREE01000017.1 GCA_009779515.1 Symbiobacteriaceae bacterium | reverse complement strand
GATAAAAAAACGCTTTTGGTGACACCGGGTTAGCCGGGTCTCGCTAAAGCAGGATTAGTCGCGGCTGTGCAGAAGAAATAAATTACCGGAGACTTTATTTAGAAAGGTAGGGCTATCGACCATGATTATGTTCACCAACGACTACAGTGAGGGTTGCCATCCTAGGATTTTGGAAATTTTGATGGCTACCAACCTGGAACAGGCGGTTGGTTACGAAAACGACCAGTTTTGCAACCAAGCCCGGGAGCTCATCCGCTTGGCTTGCCAAGCTCCCGATGCCGATGTCCACTTTTTTACCGGTGGCACTTTAACCAATTTAACGGTTATTGCCGCAGCTTTGCGCCCTCACCAAGCGGTTTTATCCACGGTTCAGGGGCATATTGCTACCAACGAAACCGGGGCGATTGAAGCCACCGGGCACCGGGTAGTTACTTTCCCCAGTGATGACGGCAAAATGAAACCGGAGATAGTGAGAAATGCCTTTGAACGGCAACGGAGCGAGCATGTTACCCAACCGAAAATGGTGTATATCTCCCAATCTACCGAGCTGGGCACCATCTATACCAAAGCAGAGCTGGAGGCTTTAGCCCAGGTCTGTCAGGAGTGCGGCTTCTTTCTCTATATGGATGGCGCCAGGTTAGCCTACGCACTGGCTGCTGTCGGTAACGATTTGACACTGCCAGATATTGCCAGGTTATGTGATGCTTTCTACATAGGAGGGAATAAGTGCGGGGCGCTAACCGGCGAAGCCGTAGTTATCACTAACCCTATCCTGCAGCAAGATTTTCGCCATATCATGAAGCAAAATGGAGCCCTCACGGCTAAAGGTCGTTTGCTGGGTATTCAGTTTATCGGCTTATTCGAAGATGATCTTTATTTTAAAATCGGTAAAAAGGCTGTGGATCAGGCGATGATGATTAAGCAAGCCTGTCTGCAGAAAGGTTACGGCTTCCGGGTGGATTCCCCTACCAATATGCAGTTTCCTATTATGCCGACAGCGGTTATCGCCAAGCTGCGAGAGAAATATAGCTTTGGCGGGCTCACCCGCATTGACGAGAATCACAGTGCCGTCCGCATTGTCACTAGTTGGGCGACTAAAGAGGAGGATACCCAGGCTTTCTGTGCCGATATTCTGGCACTGACGGAGGTTTAGTGGTGAGGCGCTTTATTACCGGAGATGATGTCCTGGCTGCTAGCCGTGCCGGTAAAAACCAAATTATGCTCAGCGCCAACGAAGTGGTTACCGAGGTGGCAGCGGAGTTGGCTCTCTCCCGCGGGTTAGTTTTCGTCAGGGAAGAAAGCCTGACTGCTAATAATCCGGCGGCACCGCAAGCTGCGGCGGCAAGTTCCGGCGTAGCCAGCCATATCCAAAAGCTGCCCTACCAAGGCCTCATCAGCGAAAGGGAAGTCTTAAGCTGGCGGGAAGAGTTTCCTATTCTCAGCAAGGTTATTCACGTGGGCAACTGTTCCCAAAGCGCCCAGTCCAAGCGGGTGCGAGGGGCGATTAATCGCTACCTGGACGATTGGCTGGAAGTGGGTATGAACTGGGACGGTTGGGTGGAGGAGGTTAACCTGGCTAAGCTGGAGTTTGCTAAGCTGATCAATGCCTCTCCTGAGGAGATAGCCGTTTCGGCTTCCCTTTCCGACTTGGTCTCCTCCGTGGCAACTGCTCTAGATTACCGGGGTGCCAGGTCTAAGGTAGTAGTCAGCGATGCGGAGTTTCCCACGGTGAACTATATTTGGCTTGCCCAGCAACGCCACGGCGCCAAGGTAGACTTTGTCGCTGTGGGACCCAACTACGAAATAGATATCCACGATTATCAACGCACGATTGACGAAACCACCTTGATCACCTCTTTAACCCACGTCTACTATCTCAATGGCTTTAAGCAGGATGTGGCGAAACTGGCGGAGTTGGCTCACAGCCGCGGCTCTCTTTTCATGCTCGATTCCTACCAATGCCTGGGTACCGAGCCGGTGGATGTGAAAAAGATGCAGATTGATATTCTGGTTTCCGGTGTTCTTAAATATCTTTTTGGTTTGCCGGGCATTGCCTTTATGTATGTGAACAAAGATTTAGCTTTGGAGCTGGCTCCCGCAGTAACCGGTTGGTTCGGGCAAAAGAACCCCTTTCTCTTTCAATCCCGCTATCTGGACTGGGCTAACGATACCCGGCGTTTCGATACCGGCACCCCACCCGTATTAACCGCTTATGCCGCCAGGGCAGGCTTAGAGATTGCTAACCAAGTGGGGGTTCACCGCATCAAAGATCGTATCGATATGCTTTCGGCTCACGCTTTGGAAGCTGGTGCAGCTCAGGGTTTGCGGATTATCTCCCCTCTAGATATTGCCCGTAAAGGGGCGACCACTGCCGTCTGGACTAGCCATAAAAAAGATGCTCACGAAGTGGAGCTGCTGCTGAAGGAGCGCAATATTATTGTCTCGGCGCGAGGGGATGTGGTGCGGGTAGCGCCTCACTTTTATAACTTACCCCAGGAGATAGATACGGTCATGGCTGAGCTGGCGAATGTTCTTAAGTAGGTGAATAAATATGCTCTTGTGTAAGGTGCGCAGCAAGTGTACTGCTACTATCAAAGATGCCAGGCTTACTGGCCTGAGCCTAGTGGTGGTGGAGCAGGTGGCGACTCAGGAAATATGGGTGGCAGCAGACCCTCTGGGAGTGCCGCCGGGAGCTTTAGTGCTAGTGGTCACCGGCGCAGCGGCACGTTTGGCTGTGTCCAAACCCGACGCTCCCTTAGATCACTGTATTGTGGCTATTTTGGATAACGAGGAGTTTAATTAATTAAGTAGGAGGTAAAGGCATGAAATCTAAAGGCTTTATTGAGACCAAAGGGTTAGTGGCGGCTATTGAGGCGGCTGATGCCATGATCAAGGCTGCCAATGTGGAGCTTTGTGGCAGGCACTATATCGGGGGCGGCTTAGTCACGGTGATTATCGAAGGAGATGTGGGAGCGGTAAAATCGGCAGTGGATGCCGGCTGTGCAGCCGCGCAAAAGGTGGGGGAAGTGGTGTCAGCCCATGTTATCGCCCGCCCTTCGGAGGCATTAACCCTTTTCTTTGACAGCAAAGTGGATGCTCCCTTAGGTTAGTTATATGGTCAACAGGGAAGAGATAACCCTAAGAACCTATGTTGTTATCGACAATATGCAACCTCAGTATGCGGCGATTACCGGCTCTCTAGTGCGAGGGGATGTCTGCCTGGCGGGGATGGCTCAGCTCTATGTGGAGGTGGCGCCTGGCAGTGGCATTTACCGGATGTTGGATGTAGCGCTAAAACAAGGTGGCGCCAAGCCGGGCTTTCAAATTGTGGAACGGGAATATGGTGCTTTAGAGCTTCACTCCTTTGCTATTGAAGAGGTTAAGCTGGCAGGGGCAGCCATGCTTCAGGCGGCGGGGCTAACCACAGCAGAGCGGATGCCGCCTAAGGTGGTGTCGGAGCAGGTTATTACCCGGGTAGACCCTTACCAGGCACAGCTTATCAACAGGGACGGTCGCTACGGTTCCGTTCTGGTGCCAGGGGAGGCCCTTCTGATTATGGAAGTGGAACCGGCTGCCTATATTTCCCTGGCGGTTAACGAGGCGGAAAAGAGTGCGGCGATTAAGATCGTGACCTTCGATGTGGTAGGGCGCTACGGTCGCCTCTATGTAGCCGGTGAGCTTTCTCAGGTGGAAAGCGCTCGCCAGGCGGCCTTGGCTGCCATGGAGGCGCTGAGTACATCGTGAAAGATATTTACCAAAGTTATATTGCCCAAGTGTGGGGTGACCGTGGGAAAAGCCGTGGAGTCCAAGCTGCCGGAGTGAGAGATAACTCTGGCGAGCTGGTCTTGCGTCACGGCTTAGTCTATCTCCCCAGCGGGCTGCAGCACCTAGATGTGATCGTGCAGGGTGGGAAAATAGCAGCTCTTACCGCAAGTGCTCAGGGTTCCTGGGGACAGGAGATTGATGTCAGGGGGATGGTGGTGGCTCCCGGTATTATCGACCCCCACCTTCATTTGGGCTTCATGGCGCCCTTGGAAGAAGAGCTGGTTAGCGAAACCGCTTCGGCTTTAGCGGGAGGAATTACCACCCTGGGTTGTTTCTTCGGGGGTTTAGCCCCCCACTCCAGCTACTTGCCCCAATTGGCGCAGCAGGTAGCCCGACTCTCCCGGACAGATATTTTGCCCCACCTGGTTATCCATACCCCGGAACAAAGGGCGGAGATACCTTTATATGTGGGGCGCTTTGGGATTCGCTCCTTTAAGCTGTATATGAATGGGATACCCGGGTTGATCCCCGCTGCTGACGACCCCTTTATCCTGGAAACCTTGCAGATGGTGCAACAGCAAGAAGGGGAGTGCCAAGTAGCAGTCCATGCTGAAAACAGTGCTTTGGTGGCTGCCGCCCAGCGCCAGACCGGTGCTACCGCTCTCCTCTTGGTGGAGCTTGCCGAGGAGGAGGCAGTACAGCGGATAGCTCTCTACAGTCGGCGCTGGGGGAGCAAGCTCTATCTAGTCCACCTTTCCTCGGCGCAAGGGTTGGACATGGCCAGGAGGCAGAAAGCCGCCAACCCCCTGCTAACCTTGGAAACCACTTCCCCCTACCTTTGTGCCTACCCTGACGATCTTCAAGGAGATAGGTACATCATGACTCCGCCGATACGCGGTGGTAACTCCCGGGAAGCCCTTTGGCAAGGAGTCGCTGCAGGCGTCATCGATACTGTGGGTACCGATAATGTCACCTTAACCCTTAAGGAGAAAGGGGTGGGTACTTCCCAAGTTATACCAGGCTACCCGGCGCTAGCCACCCACCTCCCTTCCATGCTCAGTGAGGGGCTACAGCGGGGCATTCCTTTGGAAACCTTGCTTCGGGTGATGACTGCCGGACCGGCTAGAGCTTATGGCATTTACCCGCAAAAGGGGGCGCTACTCCCCGGGAGCGATGCCGATATAGTGGTTATCGACTTGCAGACTCCCCAAACCGTGGTTGCCAGCAAGCTCCACAGCCGTTCCGACTTTTCCATATATGAAGGAAAGTCCCTTAGGGGCTGGCCTCATACCGTGATCAAAGGCGGCAGGGTGGTCTATACCGGCGGTAGCCTAACGGCGCCGCCGCATCCTGCCGGTGCCTTGCTGCAAAGTTTTGTGGAAGGAGTTTTGCCATGATCAAAGAAGTGCGCCTCCACGGGCGAGGAGGTATGGGCACCGTTAAAGCTGCCGAGGTGCTGGTCTATGCCGCCGTCAAGGACGGTAAGTTCGGCAACTCTATCCCTTTCTTTGGCTTTGAACGCCAGGGAGCACCGGTCACCGCTTTCCTTCGTCTATCCGACAACCCTATTCGCCCTAAAACCAAAGTCTATACCCCGGAAATTGTCCTGGTGATGGACGCTACCATTATGCATGGTGTCGATGTCTGCGAGGGGATACACGGGGAGGCCTTGCTGGTACTCAACTCTCCTGCCGACAACTTGCCCCAGCTGCCGGAAGCTGTAAAACAGTTGGTTACGGTTGATGCCACAGCTATTGCCCTGGAGCTCCTGGGGCGCCCTTTAGTCAATACGGCTATGCTGGGAGCCTTTGTGCGAGCTACCGGGCTGGTATCTTTGGCCGAGACCGCTGCCAAAGCCGCCGAGCTGTGGGGGGAGAAAAACGCCGTCTGCGTCCGGCGTGGCTACGACGAAGCGATGATACAGAAGGTGGCATTATGAAGTACCGTACCGCTTATCCGGCGCCTTTAGGAGCGGCTGGGTTACATATTATCAACACCGGCGACTGGCGCACCCTGAGACCTCTGTTGAACAAGGAGAAGTGCCTCGCTTGTGGTCTCTGTTTCCTCTATTGCCCGGTGGGCTCAGTTCAGGCTGAAGACGGTTATCGCATCGACTATAGCTATTGCAAAGGGTGTGGTATTTGCGCACGGGAGTGCCCGGGGCAATGTATAACCATGGTGCCGGAGGGGGGTAAAGATGGCTAACTACGATGTGCTTAACGGCAACCGAGCGGCGGCTGTGGCTGCTCTGCTATGCCGTCCCGATGTTATTGCCGCTTACCCTATTACCCCCCAGACCCCGGTGGTGGAATACCTCATGCAGTTTGCGGCTGATGGCTTGCTCACCAGTGCCTTGTGCGAAGTGGAATCCGAGCTTTCGGCGATGAGTGTCTTAACGGGGGCGACCCTGGCAGGCGCCCGCAGCTTTACCGCTACCTCCTCCCAGGGTTTAGCCTTGATGTATGAGCCTTATTTTCGAGCTTCCACCCTGCGTCTTCCCATAGTTATGGCCATCGTCAACCGGGAAATGATTTCACCTCAATCGGTTTGGGGAGGGCAGCAGGATGCTCTAACCTTACGTGATGCCGGGTGGTTGCAGCTGTACGTGGAGGATAACCAGGAGATTCTCGATACTATTATCCAGGCTTTCCGCCTGGCAGAACACCCGGAGGTTTTATTGCCGGTGAATATCTGCTACGACGGGTTTTATCTTTCCCATATGGCAGAGCGGGTTGCCATACCCTCCCAGGAAGAGGTAGACACCTTTTTAGGGGTTCGTCAACCTTCGCCGGTGGTCTTAGATACCCGGCACCCTATAGCGGTAGACCCTCTGACCACCGGCGAGTACGTTATGGAGTATCGCCACAAACAGGTGCAAGCCACCCGAAAAGCTTTGCAGGTTGTCCAGGAGCTGAACAGCTCCTTTGCTCAGAGCTTTGGGCGTGATTACGGCGGCTGCAGCGAAAGTTACCGTATGGAAGACGCCGAATATGCTTTAGTAACTATCGGCTCTATGACGGGAGCCGCTCGGGAAGCGGTAGATCTGCAGCGGCAGTTGGGGCAAAAAGTCGGTTTAGTCAAGGTGCGACTGCTGCGTCCCTTCCCTGTGCAGGAAGTCAGCCAGGCTCTGGCTTATCTCCAAGGTTATGCCGTCATTGACCGCAGTGTCTCCTTCGGCAGAGACAGTGGTATCCTCTTCCAGGAGGTGGCAGCCGCCATGTATACTTTAGGTAAGTATGTTCCTGCGCAGTCGTACATCGGAGGGTTAGGGGGAGAAGATATCACCGTCCCTATGTTGCAGCAAGTCCTGGCAGAAATTGCTGCTAAGCCCCCGGAACCAACTGCTCGCTGGCTGCAACAGGAGGTGGACTAAATGACCATCACGGAAAAATTAGCCGCTCTTCCCGACATGATATCGCCGGGCATTTCCTCCTGTGTCGGCTGTAATGTGGAGCTTATTTTGCGCACCTGTATGAAGGTGCTTGGTTCGGAAACCGTTCTGGCTATACCTCCCGGCTGCATGGGCGGGGTAGGAGTGGTAGGGCATAACACCAAAAGTGGGGCTAAATGCCCGGTCTTCTTCCCCTTGTTGGACAACGTAGCCTCCATGCTGGCGGGTATTAAGCTCCAGTACGAACGTGAAAACCGCCCGGTTCATGCCGTGGCTTTCGCCGGTGATGGAGCTACGGTGGATGCTGGTCTGCAATGCCTCTCTGGCGCTGCGGAGCGTGGTGACCGCATTATATATATCTGTTACGATAACGAAGGATATATGAATACCGGTTACCAGCGCTCCGGCTCTACCGGAAAATATGCCTGGACTTCCACTACACCGGTGAGCGCCGCTAACCGCGGAGGGAAAAGGCAGCACAAGAAAGATATTGCGCAAATTATGGCCATGCACGATATTCCTTACCTGGCGACCTGCTCCCCGGCGTATATCCCGGATATGGTGAGCAAGGTGGAAAAGGCCATGGTCTACTCCCAGGAGGGGCTGGTCTTTCTGCACATCTTAAACCCCTGTGTTACCGGCTGGGGTATTCGACCAGATCTTTCCATCCAAGCAGCTCGTCTCTCCGTGCAGAGCAATTATCACCCTTTGTATGAAGTAGTCCGGGGCAAGTATCACCTAAGCATGGAGTTTCCCGAGGCTAAACCCCTTCAAGAGTACCTCGGTCTCATGCGCAAGTATGCTCATCTCACCCCGGAAGAAATTGCCGAGCTGCAGGCGGTTACCACTAGCAAGTGGCAGCGTCTGAAGCAGCTTGCCGCTATGGGAGAGCTATCATGAGTGTTCTGGATGCTCTCTTTCAACCTACCGGGGTCGCCGTGTTAGGCGCCTCGAATAACCCGGACAAAGCCGGTTACTATGTGGTTAAAAACCTGAGAGATATGGGTTACCCTGGAGAAATTTATCCGGTTAACCTACGAGAGAGCCAAATCCAAGGCCTTGCCTCTTATCCCAACTTGGTAGCTATTCCCGGGATGTGCCAACTATTGGTCCTCATCATGCCGGCAGAGGCTATCTACTCCGTGATGGCCGACCTGGCTGCCAGGATGGAGCAACAAGGGGATATTAAAGTTATTGTCTGTGCCGCCAGCGGCTTTGCTGAACTGGAGAACGAAGAGGGGTTCCGCCGTCAGGAGTGTTTACTGGAGACTGCCCGGCACTGGGGTATACGGGTAGTGGGACCCAACTGCATTGGCGTTATCGACCAGGAAAACAAAGTTAACACCACTTTTGTCGATAACGGTCTTCCTCTTCACGCGCCTACAGGGGAGCAAGCTCCCGGGGTGCCTTCCACCCAGGAGTTACGCCCTTTGGGCATCTCTTTGGTCTCCCAGAGCGGCTCGGTAGCAGCCATGCTGCTCATGCTTACGGCTTCTCTACCTCAACCGGTGATGTTGCGCAAATTCTGCTCCATTGGCAATATGGCAGATGTAGATTTTATCGATATTTTAGAGCATTACGAGCAAGATGAAGGAACTAAGGTAATTGGCATTTACCTGGAAGGTTATAGCCAGGGGCGCAAGCTGGCGGAAACTCTGGGACGGATTACGGTGACTAAGCCGGTAGTGGTTCTTAAAGTTGGTCGCAGTGAGGCGGGTGCCAAGGCTGCTGCCAGCCATACCGGCTCCTTGGCAGGCTCCTACGCTGTGTACGAAGCGGCGTTGCGTCAAAAGGGAGCTACCCTAGTCCACTCCATGCGAGAGCTAGTCTATACCCTTCTGGCCTTCGCCTGCTTACCGCTGCCACCGGGCAGAAACAGCTTTATTATGACCCAAACAGGGGGCATGGGGATTTTTGCCACCGATGAGACCGGCAAGTATCCCCAAATTAATCTCGCTAATCTCACCTCTGAGGGGGAAGCCAGGCTGCGCTCTGCCATGCCTCCCATGGCAACTTGGGGACGAGCAGTAGGTTATGCCGATATCTCCGTAGCTGCCAGTGTGAAGCAGCACGCGGCAGCGGTGGAGATTGCTCTGAACGATGCGGCCATCGATAACCTGGTCTTTCTCACCGTGCTACCTTCTTTTATCTCCCAGGAGGAGCTGGGGATCGCTTGGGCGCACCTCCTGGCACCCGCTCACCCCTCAGGCAAGCCAGTATATATGGTCATCTTAGCTGGAGGATATGTGAAGCAGGTGCGCCGCTTCCTAGAGAGCCAGGGGCTGCTCACCTTTGAGATGCCGGAAGATGCCGTCACCGCCTTAGCCCATATGCTGGGCTATGCCGAGTATCGAAGGGGGCTGTAGTACATGACGCACTTTCTCAACGAAGCTCAAAGCAACACCCTCCTTAGCCGGCACGGCATTCCCATGATACCTTATAAGATAGTTCACTCCCCCGAGCAGGCTCAGGAAGCCGCTGGGGCGATGGGCGGCTCTTTGGCACTTAAGATACTTTCGGCGCATATTTGGCATAAAAGCGAGGTGGGAGGAGTAATGCTGGGGGTGGAACCTAGCCAAGCCGGCGAGGCTTACCGGCAGCTTCTGACCAATGTTGCCCGCTTGGCGCCAACGGTGCCCCTTGAGGGGGTTATGCTCAGCCCTATGCTCTTCGGAGGATTAGAGTTGGTTTTGGGGCTAAAAAAAGACCCCCAATTCGGTTTTATCCTGCTGGCAGGCATGGGTGGTCTCTATTTGGAGTTATATAACGACACGGCTATCCGGTTGGCGCCGGTAACCCTGAGGGAAGCCAGGCAGATGGTGGCAGAGCTAAAAGTTAAGCAAATTATAGATGGCAGCCGGGGGACGGTTTACGATGAAGAGGCGCTCTTGGCGGCTATGGTGGCTTTATCCCAGTTGGGGGAAGTGCTGCCGGAGCTGTCCGAAGTTGATATTAACCCCTTCTTTCTCTTTGCCCAAGGGCAGGGGGCCGTAGGTGCCGACGCCTTGGTGGGCATAAATAAAAATGAAATCGAGGAGGAGGAGTAACCTTGCTACTGGCTGCGCAAAAGCTCATTACCGGGGACGGCCAAACAGTTATCCCTAACGGAGCTCTTCTCATCGAAGGCAAGCAAATTGTTGATATCGGATCTTTGCCGGAGCTGCAAAGGAGATACCCTAATCAGACCGAGATTACCCACTACGGTGATGCTACCCTGCTGCCGGGGCTTATCGACATGCACGTTCATGTAGGCTACTGGTATAACCGCCGTCAGCGGGATATCTACGATCCCCACCTGGTAGCTCTCATGGCGCAGAACTACGCCCGCCGCGCCCTTCTGTCTGGGGTTACAACCATGCGGGATGTCTCCAGCGGCAACGGGGTTTGCCAGGCTCTGGTTAACGGAGCGCGGTTGGGGTACATTACCATCCCCCGCCTCTTTTACGTTAACCAGGCCATCATTGCTACCGGGGGTCATGCCTATTATGCCGGCGATTCGGTTATCGAAGTGGACGGCGAAGTCGAGATCCGCAAAGCGGTGCGCCGGCAAGTCAAAGCCGGGGCTCAGTGGATTAAGGTGATGACCAGCCACCGCACCCCTGGTATCTCCGAATTCACCCTGGAAGAGCTAAGAGCTGCTGTGGATGAAGCTCATCGTCATTTACGTAAAATAGCCGTCCACGCCGGTTTGCAGCCTGCCATAGAATATTGCGTGGAGGCAGGTTTTGATACCATCGAGCATGGTACCGAAATAAGCTACGAGCAAGCCCAGCGGATGGTCGCTAAAGGGATGGCCTGGACTCCCACCGCTTCGGTCCACCACTACTCCTACCAGCGGCTGGAGGCTATTCGCGCTTCCGGAGGGGGTATTAACCCCACGGCGATTCAAGGGGAATCGTTACGCATCTACGGGGCTGCTAACGCAGCGTTTCGTCAAAAGTTAAACGACTTTGCCGCTCTGGGACTAACTATTGTGGCAGGCACCGATATGATCTCCGAAGACGCTCCAGCAGCGCCGGTGGCAGCGGAGCTAAAAGTCTTTGTGGAGTATGGCTACACTCCGGTGCAGGCCATTGCTGTGGGCACCTCTCATGGTGCCAAGGTGTTGGGTTTAGCTGGCGAGATTGGCCTCTTGGCTAAAGGCGCCATTGCCGATATCTTGGTGGTGCAGGGGGATGCCTCCCGAGATATTACGGCTCTGGAGAGGGTGAAGAAGGTCTACTTCGCCGGAGAGCTTCAGGTGTAAGGGAGACATCTATGAAGGAGCATCACCTGCATTTAGCCATTACTACCGGTGAGTTGCTGTTGCGCAATGGCGCCGAAATTTCCCGGGTGGAGCAGACCATTAGCTATATGGCTCGCTATATGGGCGCCATGCGAGTAGACTGTTTTGTTACTCCCACCGGCATGATCATCAGTCTGGTCATGGCAGAGGAGACGCATACTTTGGTGCGGCGTATCACCAGCAGGAGCTACAACCTGGCTGCCGTGATGGAGTTAAACGACCTCTCGCGGCGTTTTTGCAACGGGGAGATTCCAGCCGTGGCTTTAGCCGAAAGGCTAGACAACCTATCCCGACCCATCCCTGCCAAAGGGCAAAACTTGAAGATGAGTCTGGCTTCCGGCTTAGGCTCTTTAGGGTTTTCCCTCATTAGCGGACTGCGTTTACCCCTGGCTTTAGCTTATGCTACCATCAACGGAGCGGTGGTGCGCTATACCCTGGATTACTTAACCGATCGCATAGCTATCAACTCTTCCCTGGCAGTTCTTTTAAGCAGCACCCTACTCACTACCCTAACCTTTTTCTACCCGGGGTTGGATGCGACCAACCGCAACTTGGTCAATATGGGGGGGCTCTTTCTGCTACTCCCAGGGGTTACCCTTACCACCAGCTTTCGGGACTTAGCCAACGGAGATTTACTAACCGGAGTTTCCCGCTTAGCTGAAGCGCTCCTTTCTCTAACTCTGGTAGCTGCCGGGGTTATCGTGAGCTTTACTATCTGGCCTTGGTTGCAGGAGGTGTTGCTGCGGTGATTGACCTGCAGTTGCTCATCAACTTTGGGGGCGCGGCTTTAGGCGCCTGGTGTTACGGCTACCTCTTTGGCGCTCCTCTCAAGATACTCATTCCCGGCGCTTTGGCTGGCGGGGTCGCCTTTGCTTGTGTCTATTTGTGCGGCGAGGCTATATTTTGGGGTACCGCCCTGGGGGCTTTAGGGTTAGGCTTTATTGCCCGTCTCGTAGCCCCCCGCTTAAGAGTACCCCTTACGGCCGTAATTGTTCCGGGGATTATTCCTATCGTCCCCGGTGTGTCTGCCTACAACGCTTTTATGGCAGCGGTGCAGGGAGACTATATCCTGGGGATAACCGGTATGATCAATGTCGTCACCTATACTATGGCGATCGCCATGGGACTCAATGGTGCCGACTTGTTGTATCGGGTCATCCCCCGGTGGCAGAGGGGGCGGAAACAAAGAACATGAAACCGGTTCTTCTTCAGCCGGGAATCTCATCATCCTAAGGAAGTTGGGGTAAGATATGACCAACTATTTTCCCTACGGCGAAGTGGAAATTCACTACCTCAGTGAACGGGACAATATCCTGGCAGGCGCCATCCGGAGCATAGGCATGGTTTACCGGGAGGTCTATCCGGATCTGTTCACCGGGCTGATGCGCACTATGGTGGGGCAGCAAATATCCTCCAAGGCGCAAAAAACCGTCTGGAAGCGCCTGGAGGATCTGCTGGTGACGGTAACCCCGCTTCGCATATTAGCTGCTTCAGGGGAGGAGTTGCAAAAGTGTGGCCTCTCTTTTCGCAAAGTAGCTTATATGCAAAAGGCTGCCCGCCAAATTGCCGAAGGCACTTTAGATATGGCAGCTATCCCTGGGATGACGGATGCTGAAGTTAGCGAGGCGCTCAGGCATCTGGAGGGGGTGGGGCGGTGGACGGCGGAAATGCTTTTGCTTTTCGCCTTGCAGCGACCGGATATCCTCAGCTACGGAGACCTGGGTATTCGCCGTGGTATCTCCCTACTTTACGGCTATGAAGAGCTCTCGCCCCAGCAGTTTGCCCAGCATCGGCAACTCTACTCCCCCTATGGCTCAGTAGCCAGCTTGTATCTCTGGGAGGTATCTTCGGGAAGCCAGACCAAGCCAACCCCTCTCCTATGATCCAGGCACACTACTCCGGGGTTGCCACCTTAATCGCCGAGTTTACCAGGGTGCTGCCGCGGCTCCAGGAGGTTTAAGAGACCACCCTTTGGGAGAGTTCCAAGGGGGCTAAAGGTTCGCCATCGGCATAAACTCGCATACTGCCCAGGGAAATTTCGTCAATGAGAATTATCTCGCCTCCGGAGCGCCCAAACTCCAGCTTAATATCGTAGAGCTCCATACCTTTTAGGGCTAAAAAGTCTTTGATAATTTGGCAAATGCTCTTAGTCTGGGCTACGATATTCTCGTACTCCTGAGGGGTTAGTATCCCCAGCAGTTCCAGGCAATCTTTGGTTAGAGGCGGGTCTCCTCGTTCATCGTCTTTGAGAGTGACCTCCACAAAAGCAGGTATGGGGGTGCCTGAGGCAATATAACCTCCGTAGCGCCGGAAGAAGCTCCCCACCGCTCGGTAACGACAGATAATTTCTATCCCTTTGCCGAGAAGGGTGGCGGGTTTAACTACCATGGTGGCTTTTTCTAAGTCGGCGCTGATAAAGTGGGTAGCCACCCCCTGTTTTTGTAGCTCGTTAAAGATACGCACGGTCATGGCTAACCCTGCCTGCCCGGCACCAGAAAGGGTAAGCCCCACTGTGTTCGCCCCGGGGTCGAAAACCCCGTCGCTGCCGGTGACATCGTCCTTAAACTGTAACAGGTAGCTGCCATCTTCTAAATCGTAAACATCCTTGGTTTTGCCTATTTTGACTAGCTTCATAATAAAAAATATCGTCCTTTCACATTTTTTACGTTACCTTGACCACCACGGCGGTGCGGGGATCGACCACCACTCCATCTAGGCGTAGCAGCCCTGCGTTCACGTTTTCTTCGACAAAGCCTCCAAAGCGCTGCCAGGCGCTGTGGAAGGCTATTTTTCTCTCCCTACTTTTGGGTAGGGGGTGCAAATAGCTTTGGGAGGCATGGAAATTCAAGAGGAACAGGTAATCCCCTTTGGTAAAGACTAAGAGGCGTCTCTTGTTATTGTTCAGCAAACAATGAGAGGGGCGACCGTAGACTCCTTCCTGGGCTAAAAAGGCTAACATGGCGCGGTCGAAATGCAGGAGATAGTTGTACTTTAAGGCGGGATTGTCGGCTAGAGACCACTGGCGGCGGGCATAATGATGGCTCCAATTGTTGCCTTCCCGGGGAAAGTCAATCCATTCCGGGTGACCAAACTCGTTGCCCATAAAGTTTAGATAGCCATCTCCCCCCACGGCGCAAGTTACCAGGCGTAGCATCTTATGCAGAGCCAAGGCTCGTTCCACCCGGGGATTGGTATCCTCTTTACCCATGTGGGTGTACATATCTCGGTCGGCCATCCAAAAGATAAGGGTTTTATCCCCTACCAAAGCCTGGTCGTGGGACTCGGTATAGCCTATAACCTTCTCTCCGGGGCGCCTGGTGGTCAGCTCATACCAAAGCTGCCCTAAATCCCAATCTTCCTCTTTTTGCTTCATCATTTTAATATAATAATCGGGCAAGCCCATATTCAGGCGGTAGTCGAAGCCGAAGCCCCCGGCGGCGTGGCTTAAGCACATTCCGGGCATACCGCTCATATCCTCGGCAATGAGCAGGCAGTGGGGGTTAATCTCCTTGCCAAGGAGCGTCGCCAGTTGCAGGTAGATAATCGCCTCGGTATCAGTTTCCGGGGAAAAGTATTGGTCGTAGCGGACAAAGGAGACCCCTAAACCGTGGTGGTGGTAAAGCATGGAGGTTATACCGTCGAAGCGCAAGCCATCGAAGCGGTACTCCTCCAGCCAATACTTTACGTTGGAGAGGAGAAAGTGGCGCACCTCGGCTTTGCCATAGTTATAAAGGCGGGTTTGCCAAGCAGGGTGATTGCCCCGAACCCCCTGGTGGCAAAACTGATAGTCGGTGCCGTCGAACTCAGCTAACCCTTCCCGGGTATTTCTCACGACATGAGAGTGGACTATGTCCATAATTACAGCAATTCCCATGCCGTGGGCAGTGTCCACCAGCTCTTTTAGCTCCTCCGGGGTACCCAAACGGGAAGTAACCGCAAAGAGGTTGGAGACCTGGTAGCCGAAGGAGCCGTAGTAGGGGTGCTCCATAATCGCCATCAGCTGAATGGCAGTGTAGCCCAAGGCCTTTATCCGAGGCAGCACTTTAACCGTAAACTCGCTAAAGGTGGAGACTGTCGCCTGCTCGGCAGACATGCCCACATGGCATTCGTAGATATACAGAGGCTCCTGAGGGATAAAGCCTTGGTGTCGCCAGCGGTAAGGCTCAGGGGGCAGCCAGATGACTCCGGCAAACTCGCGGGTGATAAGATCCTGCACTACCCTCTTACAGTACAGAGGTATCCGTCTAAGCTCTCTGCCTTGGGAGCGTAGGCGCAGCTGCACTCGGGAGCCGTGGGGTATTTCGCCGGGTATGGTAATCTCCCAGTTACCGTTGCCTAAAGCTGTTAATTTGTGGCTCTGGGAGTTCCAGCCGTTGAAATCGCCACAGAGAGCCAGCTCTGAAGCGGCAGGCGCCCACTCGCGGTAGACCCAACCTTCGGGGCTGGGGTGAAAGCCGTAATACAGGTGACCGTTACAGAGGGAAGCCAGAGTCTCCCCGGGAG
The DNA here is from genome assembly GCA_009779515.1 of Symbiobacteriaceae bacterium. Taxonomy (GTDB): domain Bacteria; phylum Bacillota; class JAAYKD01; order JAAYKD01; family WRDA01; genus WREE01. The sequence goes on along the minus strand of WREE01000017.1, from coordinate 3,471 downwards.
GAACCATCTGGCTTTTTGCCTCGGCAAACAGCTCCAAGCGCTTGGTGATAGCAGCCTCATAGGGCGCCAGCCAGGGGTCTAGTTGCAAAATGTTCATCAAAAAATTGTCGCCGAGGAGCCCCTTGGTTTAAGCCAGGGGGAGGAAACGGCGTTCCTCCTTTCGTTGACGGCTCAGCGCTTACTTGGTGAATGCTCCTTGTGACTAAAGCCAGGATCCCGCCGGCGGAACCTACGGCTAGGTAAGACCAGGAGAAGATAGCTGTTTGGTATCGGAAGTTGTCCCTTAGGCTTTATAGACTTCTTGGCCGGCAATGTAGGTGCCAATGACTTTAAGGTCCTTAATCTCCTGGGAGGGGATAGTAAGAATATCTCTATCTAGAATCGCCAGGTCGGCTTGTTTCCCAACTTTTAGGGAGCCGACTTCGTCCTCCAGGTTACAGTACCAAGCACCGTTTTTAATAAAGAGCTCCAGGGCGGTTTCCACCGAGACACACTCCGCATCCCCCAGCTGCTTGCCTTGGCTGGTAAGACGGGTAACAGCGCTGTAAATGCCCAAGAAGGGGTTATAGTGGGCAGAGGTCATATCGGAGTTGGCAAAGACCTTAATCCCGTGCTTCAGGTAGGTTTGTAAAGGCTTAAAGGTGTGGACTTTGGCAGTAGGCAAATGCTCCTCGTAAATATCTCCTTCGACGTAAATAAAGCCAGGTTGAACTGAAACGCCAATATCGTACTTGGCCATAATTTCCAGGCTTTCCGGGGAAGGAAAGTAACCGTGGATGATATGATGCCGCCGATGGTCGCCTAACTCGTCGATAACTTTGGCCAAGGTACGGTTGGCAATGTCCTGAGCTAAGTCGCCGCAGCAATGGATACCTATGCCCCAACCGGCGCTGTGCGCCTCCCGGTAGTACCCTTCCAGCTTGTCTAAATCCAGGCGCAGGGGGATGGTGGTGTGGCTACCGTCTATCCAGGGGTCGATCATCATCGCCGTCTTCGAACCTACTCCGCCATCTATGGCCATTTTTAGGGCAGCAAAGCGCAGCCAGTTGTCGCCAAACCCTTCGTAGACTCCCAGAGAGGGGACGAGGGGGGCTAAGTTCCGCTCTTGGGAAGCTCCCAAACCATACCAGGCAGGCATCATGGCGACGCGTAAAGGGAGCTGCCCGTTTTGGCGGGTATACTGGTAGGCTTTCATCCCCCGAGGGGAGACCCCGGGATCTAAAATGGTGGTAATGCCGTAGCGGATATACTCCTGGGTAGCCTGGATAATGGCGGCGCTGTCGGTTAGCAAAGGGTCGCTGGCGCCGGAGTTACGAGGCACCAGGCGGGAAACCGCTCCCTGGGCGCCGTTTTTCAGGTAACCGGTAGGGTTGCCGCTGCTGTCTCGCACAATCTCCCCTCGCTCCGGTTGCCCTGAACCTCTACTGATACCCGCCAGCTCCAACGCTTTGCTGTTAGCCAAGCTCCCTCCAAAGAGGCGGGAGAGGATAAGAGGGTTGTCGGGAGCGGCGGCATCCAGCTCTGCTAAGCTGGGGGGGCGGTTTTCGGCAAACTGGGATTCGATCCAGCCCGCGCCTTCCAGCCAGGCTCCCGGCGGGAGAGTGGCGGCTTTAGCGGCAATCCGTCGGCAAGCTTCGGCTATGGTGTCTGCTCCAAAGAGGAGAACGCCACCCATAGCCACTCCGGCTGAGATAATGTGGTTATGGGAGTCCACAATGCCGGGGATAACGGTATGCCCCTGCATATCGATGCGGGGGGTGGTGGTGGCAGTCAGGCACTGCACTTCCTCCAGGGTGCCCACCGCCGCAATGCGGTCGTCGCGGATAAGCAGCGCCGTAACCAGGGCGCCTTTTTCCAAAGTAACAAACTTCCCGTTCATGAGTATTTTGTCCATTTAAGATCCTCCTAGCCATCTTACTTACCGTAATTGTTTCGTATTTGCCAGGGAAAAATCCTGCCCTGTTGATTTTCATATCTCAGGTGTGTATAATAAGTAATAGTTCGTCATCAAAAACAATAATGGAGGTTTTGGCATGACCGCAAAAGAGATGTACCAAATGGTTTTGGCTCTCGTAGGTTTGGAAGAGATGTCGGAGGATTCTGGCATTGTTTACGACAACGGTAAGGAAATTAAGCGCGTCCTAGCTGGCGTCGACTTCGACCCTTCCTGGCTGATGATCGCCAAAAACGCAGGCTTCGACTGCGTAGTGCAACATCACCCTTCGGGGATTATGAACCCCAACACCGGTGAGCTTTTTGGTCGCGACCACATGAAAAAGCTGATGGAGTGCGGTGTTCCTATCAACGAAGCCCAGAAGCTGGCTTACAAGAACAACGAAACCAGGAAACGTGGCGCCCACTCCCGGAACCGTACCCAGATGCACGATGCCGCCAAGATCCTGGATATCTGTAATATGGCTTACCATACCCCTTCCGACATGCTGGCAGAGCGCACGGTGCAGGCAAAGATGAACGCTCTTATGGAGAGCAACCCCCGTTGCACTGTTCAAGATGTCATCAATGAGCTACTCACTATCCGTGAATTCGCCGAAGCCTTAGAAGGGCAGAAGCCGGAAGTATGGGTAGGGTCTAAAGATAGCTTTGCCGGACGAGTTTATGTGGAGATGTACGGGGTGGGAGCTCCTTCCGCCGATGAGTATATCGCTTGCTCCGATGCGGGTATTGGCACCTTTGTTTGCATGCATGCTACCCCTGAAGTTATTGAAGCCATGAAGAAGCATGGCAAATCCAACCTGGTGGTGGCTGGGCATATGGCCAGCGACTCCGTGGGGTTCAACCAGATCCTGGATGCCTGGGCTGCCAAAGGGATCGAAATCGTCCGGGTCAGCGGTATAACCTAAAAACCTAAAAACCTTGATAATGGGAGGTAAAAACTATGCCTAAAATTAGTCTCACTGTTCAGGAGCAAGGCTTCTTAGCCGAAACCGAGGGGAAGCAATCCTTTTACATTACCCCCGAGGGGTTTGCTGCCAGCCAGCTCTTTGTTACCGGCGTTGGTGGCTGAATGATGTCGGGAGCGGCAAGGCTTTGCCGTACTAACGGTTGGGATCCCCTGGGATTAAATCTCTCTATCGATATCGAAAACGACCCCACCACCAGGATGATGACTAAGCTAACCTTCACCTTTGCCTTCCCGGAATCCTTTACCCCGGAACAGCGTCAGGCGGTGCTGGACAATGCTCCCAGCTGCTATGTCAAGAAGCATCTGGAAACACCCCCTGCTGTGGTTATTCAGTAACCTTTAGCATAACCGCTAAAAAGCTGTCGTTTGCTTGCAAACGACAGCTTTTATTTTGTTAGATGGGGGCTACCCGCCCCCAAACCCCAGACTCCCACCCCACGCACACGTGCGCGGAGACCCCGGGTCTAGAAAGTGTACACACATTCCAGCGGGACGATTACCATCGTCCCCTACGAAATGACCGCTGCTACATTGAAACAACCCAATCG
>WREE01000016.1 GCA_009779515.1 Symbiobacteriaceae bacterium | reverse complement strand
CTTGACGGCAACATAGAACTGTTCCGCCTGCTCTAAGGGGCAACGGAAGTCCATATCGCTATGGATAAAGAGAATAGGTGTCTTAACCTTGTTAGCATAACGTATAGGCGAGCGAGACATCAGCAGCTCCTCATTATCCCAGAGGTCGGCGCCACCCATGCCGAACTTATCGCCGTTCCAGCCATTATCGGCGGTGCCATACTTGGTGTAGAGGTTGGACATACTACGCTGGGAAACGGCAGCGGCAAAAAGGTCGGTGTGGCTTACCAGCCAGTTGGTGAAATAGCCGCCCTGGCTGCCTCCGGTAACCCCCAGCTTGCCAGCGTCGACCCAGGGGGTTTTGGCTACCTCCTCAGCCATAAACTGCAAGTCTTGGGCATCGATCCCACACCAGTCACCAATGATCACCGTGGAAAACTCTTCGCCGTAGCCCATGGAGCCGCGGGGGTTACTGTAAAAGACACCGAACCCCAACCCGGCTAAGACCTGGAACTCGTGGGAGAAGGTGTTGCCGTAGGTGGCGTTAGGACCTCCGTGAATCTCCATCACCAGAGGATGTTTCGCCCCCTCCTGGTAACCGTAGGGCTTCATCAGCCAGCCTTCCAGGAGACAACCATCGGGGGCAGTAAAGAAGACCTGCTCCGGCCAGCTGCACCAACGCTTAGCGAAGAAATCTTCGTTAATTTGGGTAATTTGCCGGAAAGGGGTGTTATCCTGAGGGGAACCGAGCCAGAGATCGCCTACCCGCTGCGGATGAGACAGATGAAGCACTATTTTTCCCGCTGCTACATCGAAGCTGGTAACCACTTGCTGCCCTTCGCCATAGATTAGCCGCGTTACTTGGCTGGCAAGTTCATAGCTATACAGGTAGGAGTTCCCTCCCTGGGAGCCGATGAAGAGAATGTACTCTCCGCAGGAGGTAAGAGTAGGGGAGCTATTGCCGCCGTCATAGCGCACATCAGCACCCGGTAAAGGAGAAGGGTAGCCGTTGTAGCTACACGGAAGCAAAGTGGAATCGCCACTAGCTAGATCATAGCGGTAGAACTTGGGATAAGCTCCGGGGCGACGACCATGATGGTGACCTACGTAAATAAAGCTTTGGCTCCCCTTTTCCCACATATAAGAACTTGCCTGCACCTTACCTTGGGTAAGGTTTTTTTCTTGTCCGCTGGCAAGGTCTAACAGCCAAATATCGCGCTCCAGATAGGTTTCCGGTCCTCGCCTGGCAGTATAAAGGAGTTTGGTGCCGTCAGGAGAGGGGTAAGGGGCACCAGAGTCTTCTTCGCCAAAGGTGAGCTGCTTCACCTGACCATCTGCCAAAGTAAGCTGATAAAGATGGCTGTGCAGGGTGTCCAAATAGCCAGGTCCGTTGGCCTTGTAGCGCAACCGCGTAATGTGACGAGCCGTGTTGCCTTTACGGGTTTTAGCAGTAGGCTCGCTTACCGGCACAGTTCGAGCCAGATAAAAAATACTGACGCCATCCGGAGCCCAGTGGAAAGAGGTGATGCCCCGGGGCGCCGAGGTCAAAGGTTTGGCTTCGCCTCCTGCCAGCTGCAACAGCCAGACTTGACTACTGCCGCCACGGTTGGAGAGGAAAGCAATGCCCTTGCCATCGGGAGCCCAACGGGGACTGGTGTCTCTGGTAGTGGGGAGAAGACCGTTGCTGAGCTGCTTGGAACCTCCCTCTTCCCAGAGCCAGAGCGAGGAGCGGTAGCCGTTGTCGCCTTCCATCATTTGGGAGACCACATAAGCCAGTTTGGTGCCGTCCGGGGAAAAGGTGGCTCCTCCCACCCCCCGCAGAGCGGTAAGGTCGTCGACTGTAATAGGGGTAACTTCAGGGTTGGACATACTGATAACCCACCTTTCGTTGGAAATATTTACCAAATTAAGCTCGCGGTTGCAGGTAGAGACTCAGCTTGGTGAGCATCTCCTCCAGGTCAATCGGTTTGCCGATATGGTCGTTCATACCTACCTCCAGACACCGATCCACATCCTCCCGAAAGACATTGGCGGTCATGGCAACAATAGGTATGCTCTGGGCTTTGGGGAAGGTCATGCTGCGAATAAGGCGGGTAGCCGTTAAGCCATCCATTTCCGGCATTTGCAAGTCCATAAAGATCATGTCGTAGCGTTCGGGGTACTCGCTAAAGAAACGCACCGCCTCTTCACCATTGACAGCGCAATCCACTTCCACCCGAGTAGGCTCCAGGAGAGCGATAACAATCTCCCGGTTGATATCCAAATCCTCTGCCAGCAGAATATGGTACCCGGCAAAGCTGCGTTCCAAAGGTTTAATCTCGCTGCTGCCGCCGGTGGTGGTCATACCCAAGTGGGTGCAGATGCACTCCGCCACATCGGAAGGGGTAAGAGGAGTAGCTAAAAAGCCGTCCACGGGAAGAGAGAGCCCGCTGTTTTCCAGACGGATCCTATCGTAAGCCGAAAGCATGAGAATAAGAGGAGCTTCTACCCCCTGCTCCTTCAGCTCCCGGGCAAAGAGCAAAGCGTCCCCCTCAGGCAGAGTGTGGTTAATAAAGATTAAAGAGAAGGAGTCCCGAGCTGTCAGCAGCCCCCGAGCTTCGGCAGCGCTAACCGCAGTGGAGCAGTCTGTCTCCATTCTTTCGCAAATGGACTTAAAGAAGGGTAGAGCTTTTTCCTCCGGGGTAACTACCAGGATAGAAACCTGGGGTCTGGCAGATTTGGGGAAAGGTAGGTTAGGCAGATCAGGGAGGGGTGCCATCTTCACTGTAAAGAAGAAGGTCGAGCCGAGTCCCAGAGCAGATTCTAGCCAGATATGCCCCTGCATAAGCTCCACAATGCTTTTCGAGATGGAAAGCCCTAAACCGGTGCCCCCATACTTACGCGAGATATTGTTTTCAGCTTGCTCAAAAGATTTAAAAAGGCGAGCCTGTTGCTCTTGGGATATCCCCACCCCACTATCTTTAACTTCCACCTGGATAGTGGCTAGCCCCTCCTCTTCCCCTAGGTAACGGATAGTAAGAGAAATGCTCCCCTGGTCGGGGGTAAACTTGACTGCGTTGGAAAGAAGGTTGGTAATTACCTGCGCCAGACGCTGATCGTCCCCTAAAAGCCTGCGAGGCACATTTTCGTCTAAATCCAGGGTAAAGGTGTGGTCTTTCTCCATTAAGCGAAAACCCATGACATTGATAACCTTTTGCAACACTTTCTCGAACTCGAACTCCACATTATACATCTCAAACTTATTAGCTTCGATCTTCGACATATCCAGAACATCGTTAATAACCCCCAGCAAGTGGGAGGAGGCGCCTTCAATGCGCTCAAAGGCGTAGTTCTTGCGGTCTATATCAACAGCGCCCTTGCCGATAGTGGTCATCCCCACAATGGCGTTGATAGGAGTGCGTATCTCGTGGCTCATATTGGACAAAAAATTGCTTTTAGCCAGGCTGGCATCCTGGGCTTTCTCCAGGGCTAACTCCAGTTCGGTGGTCATTTCGTTGCGGAGTAAGGTGTTGGCAATTAAGAGGCTACCGGAGCGCAGAATAGATTCTTCATTGGCAGTATACAGACGTTCCTGCTGGCAATCGTTGAAGCCGACGAAGCCCCAGAAGGTGTTGCGCAAAAAGACAGGAACAATCAGGAGGGAGAGTATCCCCTGGGAAGCGAAGCGAAGTTGCTCTTCGGCAGGTAGTTTAGAAACAATGGCGTTAATATACATCCCCTTGCTCAGCTTCTCTTCCCAACCCGGTAAATCTTGCTCGTAAAGAACATCCACCGTATGCTTTTTTCCCTGCTGGGGCTCTACCTCTTCCGACCACTCGTAAAGCTGAGTACAATAGAGTTTACCCTCTTTAGTATGGTTCTTCCAGAGACGCATCCGGTCAGCATCCACCGCTCTGGCCATCGTCCCCATACTGCTCCAGAGAGCCTCTTCGAACCCGTCGGCTTCAGCTAAAAGCAGCAGGGTGGTCGCTTCGGTAACTGCGCGCAACAGGTTATCCCGTTGAAGTAAGTCCAGGTTGATACTATGGAAGCTGTCCCAGGCAGTTTGGATGGTGCGTGCCAAGTCGCCAAACTCGTCTCTCCGCTCATTGCCCAGGATAATCCCTTTAGCTTCACTGGCGCCAAGGATGCTGGTCGTCAGCCTATTTAAGGGGGTCAGCACATAGTAACGCATAGATAGGTTGGAGGCAATCATGGAGACGACCACCGCTGCCGCTAAAGCCAGCGCCAAGAGTAACAAGTTTTGGGAATAGAATAGAGAGCTGCTGTTAAAAAAGGTAATGACCAGCCAATCGGAATTGGCGATAGGGGCTATAGAGGCATAACGATAATCCCCCGTGGGCACTTTGATGACCACAGGAGTAATTCCTATAGGGAAGTGTTCGGTTATACTAGTCAAATAGTCGTCGATATAGCGGGCAAAGAAAAGATCGTCGGTAATGCTTTCCACCGTTTCCACGGCTCCCCCAGTCCCGCTTCGCCAATTACTGGAGAGGCGCACCACCCCGGTTTTATCGACTACATACCCTTTGACGTTGGTATTGTCGTAATGGGTAAACATAGTCTCCAGCAAGAGATCCACCTGGAGTCCGGAGCAGAAAACCCCCACCAGTTCCCCCTGATACATAACTTTATGGTTAATCCAGATCCGCCATTCGTTAGTGACTTTATCGATATCTATGTTAAAAGCATAATCGCTAACGTCAACTATAAGGTCGTAGTACCAAGCGTTGTAGGGATCGCTTGCCAGCAGAATGTCGAAGGGGAGAAACTCTTCGTAGGGGGTATGGATATGGATAGAGTATTCGTTTAAAGAAGCATGGATACCAAAGTAGAGCTCCACACTGCTGAGTAGGTTTATATAGTCTACCATCTCCTGGTAAGCTTCAGCCCGCTTATAAGGGTTATCTTCATCGGCGAACCACTGGGTAACAGCCTTAGAGTTAGCTACCTTTTGCACCAAGGCTAAATCCCTGCTGACGGAGAGCCCGAACTTATCCACAGTTTCCATGGCGCGAAAATAGGCTAAATCTTCCGCAGCTTTATCGGTAATGCCGTTGATCATCACCGTGGCGGTAATAGACATGATAATGAGAACAACGACCAGGAGGATAATGTTGATATTGCGTACTCGCGCCGATATGACACTTTTACTCCGACTACTCTTAGGTTCAACTGTTTTCATGGTTGCATCATCTCCTAGCAGCAAAAGGCAACGATGATGAAATATTCTTCGCTAAAACTACCATCTCCTTCTTGACACCAGGCAAAGTCACCCCAGCCTGGTACCTACCCTGATAGATGGGGGCGGGTAGCCCCCATCTATCAGAGTAAAAGCCCGTTTCAATCATGCCATAGGTGAACGCAGTTCATGGGCTTCTACCCTCTCACGGCGCCAAAGAGTACTCCCTAACTTAAAGCCAAAACCAGCAGTCCGCCCAGTTCGCTGAGGGTCAGCGCAAAACCGATAAGGTCGCCGGAAACTCCGCCCCCCATACCCCGGTAGGCATAGCTCAAAGCCAGAGCAAAGGTGCCACCCACCGCTGTAGCAAGCAAGAGAGCCAACCCGGAGAGCATCTGGTAGCTCACCACCAACGTCAGCCCTATGAGCCCCCCCAAAAACCAGGTGTGGCGCGGATGAGTGTCTTGTTGTAGCATTTTGCCCATACTGCTGTGGGGTAGGGACGGTAGATGAAGTAAGGCCAAAGCTCCTCCCCAGCGGGAGTAGATGACCAGGAAAGAGAGGGAGAGTAGCTCCTTGCTCCGGTCGATGATAACGTACAAGGAAGCAAACTGCAGCATAGCGAGGATCATCAGCATCACTCCAGCGAAAGCCCCCAAGTGAGGATCCTTTATAATGCGAGCTTTCTCTTCGAAAGAGCGCCTGGAAAAGAGAGCATCACTGGTATCCAGATAGCCATCCAGATGCAAAAAGCCGGACAGCAACCAGGGCAATACCGTCAGCAGCGCTGCCGCCAGCATCGCCGGCAGCTCCACAGCTCGCCCCAGGAGAGCGGCGCCGTACCATAGTAAGCCGATGATTACCCCTACTAAAGGGAAAGCCGGAAGGACTAGGTTTAAAGCGTTCTCCTCCCAAATATGACCAGGCACCGGTAAAATGCTGAACATGGAGAGTGCCATCCATAGCCCTCTACTCCATCTTTGACCTAAAGCTCCGATAAAGCTCACCCCCTTTATGCGGGTAGGCGTATCCGGCAGTAACTTCCAGGACAACCTGGCAGTGACGCGCTGCCAAGCGATCCAACTCTGCCAAAGAGCGGCGGTAGTTCTCGGTAAGGAAAGGGAAGAGCCGGGTATCGCTATAAATATAGTCAGAGATAATGACTATATTGGCAAAGTTGTGCAGCAACTGCGTCAGTTCCCTCTGCACCTGCTCCCCGGCATCCTCCCGCACCTCCCCGCTGGCTAAAAACATCTCGTTTGCCAGCAAAGCCGTCAGGCTATCGAGGTGGACAACCCCCGCCGGGTCACACAAATTAACCAGCTCCCCGATATGGCGCGGCTGCTCCAGGGTGATAAACTCCCAGTCGCGACGTTCCTCCCGGTGCCTGATAATTCGCGCCTCATCTTCTTCATCCCCCGGCTGCATGGTAGCAACATAGTAGCGAGGCCAAGCGCGATGGGTTAAGGCTAGTTGCTGCCCTAAAGAAGACTTTCCCTGCTTGCACCCTCCGGAAATAAAGATGCGCAACGCTAGCTCTCCTTTCGCTGGAAAACACTCCCCATCTTAATTTTAGTCATATATTCATCGCCGATATCGGCTTCGGCAAAGGTCGCCATCTCCCGGATGACGACACAGGCGGCGTCCATTAAGTTGAACATCAGCGGGCAGCCACTTCCCTCACCCAGGCGCATGCCCAAAGGGAGATAAGGCTCCAAGCCTAACGCTGCTGCCGCTACCTTCACCCCCGGCTCACTAGAAGCATGGGAGGGAAAAAGATAACCCCAGCTCTGAGGGTGCAAGCGGACGGCGACTAAAGCTGCCACCATGGAAATAAAGCCATCAATAACCACCGGCAGACCTCTTGAGGCTCCCCCCAGGAAAACTCCGACCATGGCGGCAAGATCGAAGCCTCCCAGCTTAGCCAGAACTTCCAAAGGGTCTTGGCAGCGGGGTTGGTGAAGCGCTAAAGCCTGGGCAATAACCCCTTGCTTCCGCCGATATCCTTCATCACTTAAACCCGCCCCCAAGCCGGTCACTTCTTCCACAGCTGCTCCGGTAAGGGCAGCCAGCACAGCGGCAGCGGTAGTAGTGTTACCTATGCCCATTTCGCCAACACCGATAAGTTCGTAGCCTTGCTGCCAAGCTACCTCCACTGCCTCTACCCCCACACCCAGAGCAGCTAAAGCCTCCTGGCGGGTCATGGCAGGCTCCTGGGCGATATTGCCTGTGCCGAAAGCTATTTTGCGGTTATAAATACCGGAGTGATCTATGGTACCATTAATCCCCACATCGTAGATAAAAAGGTCGGTGTTAAAGGCTTTCGCCAGCACCGCCACCCCTGTGATGCCCCGAGCAAAGTTGAGAGTCTGCGTAGCGGTAATATACTGAGGAGCCGAAGAAACCCCTTCGGCAACCACACCGTTATCGGCAGCCATAATAATCACACAACGTTTGCCCAGAGAGTAGCAGATCTCCCCGCGAATAGCCGCTAACTGGAGAGCAATATCTTCCAGCCGCCCCAAACTCCCGGGAGGCTTAACCAGACTATCCAGGCGCTCCTGGGCAGCTTGCCTGGCTGGTTGGTTGAGAGTGGGGATAGCTAAATGGCGAAGTGCTTCTTCGTTAAATGTCATAGTACATACCTCCAACTGTTTGACCAATTATATCACATACTGCTCAAAGCTAAAGAGAAAAAATGTCAGCTTAAGGAAAAGAGCACCCTCTCGTCGAATGTAATTTTTAATAAGCTCTTTAACTAGGAGATGGTTTTTTGCGTATTATCATTGTGGGGTGTGGCAGCGTAGGAGTGACCATCGCTCAGCACCTCTCCCAAGAGAATAATGATATTGTCATTATCGACAAAAATGACAGCGCCTTTGAAAGGGTCACCGAAACCTTGGATGTCATGGTCCAAAGGGGAAACGGACTGAGCTCCCGTGTCTTAAGCCTGGCAGGCGTTAGCGAAACCGACCTGGTCATTGCCGTCACCCACAGTGATGAGAGCAATATCCTCTGTGCTTTAACTGCTAAAAAGCTGGGTGCCAAGCATACTATCGCCAGGGTGCGGGATCCCGATTATGCCAGCGATTTAAACAGTTTCCGTACCGACTTGGGGTTGGACTTAATTATCAACCCCGAGTACCAGGCGGCTTTGGAAATCGCCCGTCTGCTGCACTTTACCAGTGCCGATAATATCGATACTTTTGTCAGTGGCAGAGTAGAGCTGGTCTCCTTCCACTTAAGTGAAGGCTCGTCCTTAATTGGCAAGAACCTGCAACAGGCTTTCCCCCGTGATATGGTGGATGTTTTAGTAGCTACCGTGGAACGAGGCAACGAAGCCATCATCCCCCATGGCACCTTCACCCTGCAGCTAAACGATGTGGTAAGGGTCATGGGAAGTATCGCCAGTATTAACCGCTTTTTTAGTTATATCGGCTCCCCTCGCAGCAAAGTGAAGCAGGTCATGGTCGTTGGCGGTGGGATTATCTCGCAATACTTAGTTCGGGAGCTGCTGCGCGAAAAAATTGCGGTAAAGCTTATTGAGATAGACCGCAAGCGCTGTGAGGAGCTCAACGAAACCTTGCCAGGCTGCACCATCATTCACGGCGATGGCACCGACGAGGATCTTCTGGAAGACGAGGATGTAGCGCAAACCGATGCCGTTATTTCTCTTACCTCCCGTGATGAAGAGAATGTCTTTATCGGGTTGTATGCTTTGAATCTGGGAGCAGGCAAAGCCATTGTCCGCATCAACAATGCTCGTAGCAGTCTGGTGCGTCAACTCGGTCTCAGCAGCACGGTGGCACCCCAAAGCATTACTGCTTACCAAATTATCCGCTATGTGCGGGGGCTGCAGAGCCGGGAAAGCAGCAGCTCTATACGCACCATGTATAAGATAGCTCAAAGCGAAACCGGATATGTGGAAGCTCTGGAATTTGCGGTAACCTCCACTTGCCGTTGTCTAGGTATCCCTATCAAAGATATGCCTCTGAAAACCGGCATTTTAGTAGGATGTATTGTGCGGCAAGGGGTAATAATTTCTCCCAGCGGCAATACTTCCATCCATCCAGGGGATACCGTAGTGATCATTGCCAAAGACTACCGTATAGACGACTTAGAAGATATTTTACAGGAAGAAGACGACCTGTTAAGCAGCTACCCCCCTTTAGAGAGTAACTCCCATGAGAATTAACTTGGTTCTGAGTGTTCTAGCCCGCGTCCTGCAGTTGGAGTTAGCTATTCTGTTCATCCCACTGGCAGTAGCCTTTTTCTACGGGGAAAGCACTTCCCCCTACCTGTTGACGATGGGGCTGTTGGCTCTTAGCTCCCTTATATTCATGTTGCGACCCAAGAGCAACAAAGCCCTGCGACCTAAAGACGGCTTCGCCGCTGTAGCCCTCTCCTGGGTTGCTATCTCTTTCTTTGGCGCCTTTCCCTTTTATTTCAGCGGCTTGCAGCTTTCCTTTATCGATGCCTTTTTTGAGGCAGTTTCGGGCTTCACCACTACCGGAGCTACCATTTTTACCACTATGGCTCAGGTGCCCCGTGGACTCATCTTCTGGCGCGGGTTAACCCAGTTTATTGGCGGTATGGGGATTCTGCTCTTCATGATGACCATGACTGCCAGCAGTGCCTCGGGAGTGAATATGTTGAAAGGAGAGAGCACAGGACCAACCGCCAGCAAGCTGCTACCTCGCATCCGGGAGACAGCTCGCTTACTTTACCGTATCTACTTCACTCTCACCGGTCTCCTGGCGCTGCTCCTCTGGTTCTGCGGTTTTCCCCTCTTCGATGCTATCTTTACCGCGATGTGTACGGCGGGAACCGGCGGCTTTGGCTACCGAGATCTAGGCCTAGCCGCTTATAACAGCCCTCTAGCTGAAGGGATTATCGCTCTCTTCATGTTCCTTTTTGGTATAAACTTTACTTTATATTTTTACCTGATGCGCCGCAAAGTGCGAGATTTTTGGGCTGATGAGGAGTTTCGTCTCTACCTAGGGCTAACTCTGGCTGCCATTTTGCTTATTACCCCCAATATTTTTACCCTTTACGGCTCTTGGAGTACTGCCTTACGTCACTCCGCTTTCCAGGTAACCGGAGTTATCTCCACCACCGGCTATGCTACTGCCAATTACGCCAACTGGCCTGCCTTCAGTAAAGCTATCTTGCTCCTGCTCACTCTCTGTGGCGGATGTGCCGGCTCTACCGGCGGTGGCTTAAAAGTTATCCGGATTCTGTTGGTCTTTAAAAATATCAAAAGCGAAGTTGGCAAGCTGCTGCACCCGCGTATTGTGCGAACCAACCGCCTTCAGGGTAGAAATGTCCCGGATGATGCCATGAAGGCTACTCTGATGTACTTCTCCCTCTATGCTCTTTTTTTTATCTGCTTCTCGGTTATCTTGGCTCTGGAAAACCCGGACTTCGAGGGGGTGCTGGCGGCTGTCCTAGCAATTATCAGCAATGTGGGGCCTGGATTAGGTAGCATGGGACCTTTAGGCAACTTTTCTCTCTTTTCGAACATAGCCAAAATAACTCTCTCCTTTGGCATGTTTGCCACCAGGCTGGAGTTTTATCCGGTATTGCTCCTTTTCGCCCCTTCATTGTGGCACTGGGATGACTAAACCAAACCCCCCGCCTGACCGAGGCGGGGGGGTTTATACTCCACAACCCTATTCTGTTATAAAGGGCATTAAAGCCACAATGCGAGCTCTCTTGATGGCTTGGGTCATAGCGCGTTGGTGCTTGGCGCAGTTGCCGGTTACCCGACGGGGAAGGATCTTCCCCCGCTCGGTGAGAAAGCTCTGGAGACGACCAACTTCTTTATAGTCGATATGCAAGACTTTATCTACGCAAAAGCGACAGACACGACGTTTGGGGCGACGCCCTCTGGGTCTGCGCTCCCGGTAATTGCCGGAAGATTCGGACATTTTCTACCTCCTTTCCAGTGGCAATGATTAACCTTGGGTTCATCGTGACAGTTTAACAAGGGCCTTTTAGGCGCTACAAAAACTTAGAAGGGGACGTCGTCGTCCTCATCTTCGTCGATTTTTTCCCTTTTTCGCAGTGCCGGAGGGGAAACCACTTCGCCAAAACCGGCAAACTCGTTCTCCTCCTCGGGAGAGGGGGCGCCATCTTTACCGCGATCCAAAAAGTGAAAAGAGTTGCAGACAACTTCGACAAACTCCCGGCGAGTGCCGTCAGGGTTAGTGATGTTGCTAACCCGAAGACTCCCCTCGACAGCTATTAAGCGACCTTTCTGCAGGTATTGAGCCACCGTATCGGCAGTTTTATTCCAGCAACTTATGCGAATAAAATCGGTTTGCTTTTCGCCACCGGCGCCACGGCGCCGATCCACCGCCAGGGAGAAACGAGCAACCGGGTTGCCTGCCGGAGTGTAACGCAGTTCGGGATCTCTGGTAAGCCTACCGATTAAAACTACGGAGTTAAGCACGATTTCACCCTCCTTTTAGCTAGCTATCGGTGCGAACGATCATGAAACGGATAACGGATTCGGTTATTTTGAGCACACGATCCAGCTCATTCACCACATGTGGCTCTGCGGTAAAATTTTGTAGAATGTAGATACCTTCACGTTGATCGGCTATTTCGTAAGCCAAGCGTCGCTTGCCCCACTTCCGAATCTCGGTGATGGTGCCACCCCTTTGCTCTACCAGAGTTTTAAGACGCTCAATAAGAGTATCTTGCATTTCTGTTTCGGTAGCAGGGTGCAAGATGAACATAAGTTCGTAGGGATGCATTGTTAAACACCTCCTCCCCCTCGGACTAGACGGCTCTGTCTCTAACAGAGCGAGGGAATACAATTTGGAATTATAACGCATGGCGGCGCCTTTGGCAAGATGCTCCTCGCCAAGGCTAAGACCATCAGGGGTGACTTCACCCCTTTTCCCCCAGCCAATAACTATATTCGACACACAATATGCAATATCCTTTATTTTTCTTTATTTACCGACATAATGTTACCAAAAAACACAAAATTACAGGATAAGGCTCCCTCACAACGTAAAACCTGGCTTTAAAGTTAACCAAGCATTAGCTTTTAGGTTTAGGGAGATCGAAATGCGGTCTTACCGCCGCCGTAAGCTCCGGATCACCTCGGCTGATAACTGCTTTAACCTGCCTGGCAAACTGCTGCCTGGGCAGCATAACACTGTGAGCGCACTTTTGGCAACGGATACGAAAATCTAAGCCTACCCTGGTAATTTCCCACAGATCGTTACCACAGGGATGGCTTTTGCGCATTTTTACGATATCGCCAATGTAGTATTCCATAGTTTCATATCTCCTACGACTTTTCCCAGGGGGAACCGTTGGTCAGATGATAAATACCACCCCAGACCACCCGGGTTTGCAACAAAGGATACCACTGCTCTTGCTGGGTAGAATGCAATAATAAGGAGAGACCACAACCGGCTGAGAACTGCCTGGGGGTAGGTATAAGGTCTTTGGCCACCCCTGACTCTTCCAACAGCCGATCGCTTAAAAGAGCATGGTGCGTACTGTGAAAGGTCATTAGGAGATCAAAGAGAGGCAAGCTATAACCTCCCCATCATACGCGTTATATAAGTGAAGTCGATACTGCCACCTGCTACGAAATAAAAGAAGGTGAGCAGGGAGTTTGCCAGGAAACTGCTGCGCAAAGGTATAGCTACCATCTGGTTATTCCAGCCGGCTAGCAGCGGAGTGAGCAGTGCCAACCCCACGGCGAGAAAAAGCCCTTTCATAATCACTCCTAAGCACAAGCCCAAAAGGGCGTCCGGACGTGAACGAGCTACCTTGAGAACGTCCCGTAAGAGCCAGCAAAGCAAGGCGGCTATCACCCGACACACGAATATGATAGCCACAAAGACCGCTGCCGCCAACAACAAAGATGCTAACATACTCCCCAAGGCAGAGAGGTTCAGCAAGGGAGCCGCTGGTGTCAGAGCAGAGCTTTCGGTAAGCCTGCTCGCTAAAAACTGTTCCACTGCCGGGGGAAGGTGCAAGTGCTGCAGCTGCTCCAGTAGACTGGCAGAAGCTTCCCAACCGCCGTCAGGCGGCTGGACTAAGGAGCTGAACCCCTGGGCGAAAATATCGCTCAGGTAGGTAAGAACACCGAAACGCTCCTCCAGTAGGGTCACAATTTGCTTGTTATAAAAGACACCGCACCCCCAGCCAACCCATGAAGCAATTAAGTTGATTAGGGTTCTGAGAAAGCCGCTGCGGTATCCTTGCACCGCACCCCAAATAAGTATCAGGGCGATAACTCCGTCCGCCGGGTTGATTTCACGCCAGCTATCGAGCAAGTTGCTCATCATAACACTGCCCCTGTTCTATCATACTCATGGGTGAAACTTATTTCATTAGATTCTACTCTACTAGATGGGGGCTACCCGCCCCCAAACCCCCGTCGCTACGGCAGGCAAAGCCCGCCTGCGCTTACAGGAGCTTCGCTCCTGCGCCCCGGTTCCCGTGGCGGAGTAGAAGCCCACATCTATAATGCTCTTGGTGAACGCAGTTCATGGGCTTCTACTCTGGATCTTTCCATATGCTCATGCGCATTTTTTCGTCCAAGATACCTACAATCGCTCCTTGGGGAGCTACCACCGTCTGTACCAGCTTGGCGCCAATATCTTTCTCCTCAATACCCCATCTGGCTTCTCCCGTGGTGGTAAAAACACGCAGCCACTCGGACGTAGTAATAAAGACGGTTGTTTCATCCTGGGAAACTTCCAGGGAAATAACTTCCTCCCCTAAGTGATAAGTGCGTAAAGGCTCGGCGCTTAGTGCCTCCCCTTCGCTACTAAGGCTATAGGTAACAATTTCGTTGCGGTTACGGTCGCGCCCAATACCTCCCTCTAAGCTGGCTGCCGTGGTCAGCACCTTCCCTCTGGCACCCAGCGCTAAAACGGTCAGCTCACTGCGGAGCAGTATCTCTCCAGGGGCCATCCCCGGCTTGTTGATGAGCAAAACGATCTTATAATTATTTCCTACCGCAGCCACCACCCCATCTTGACTGATGGCGGTTACCCGAGGCGTTCCCTCGCCCAAGTTCCCTACCATCACCAGCTTACCGTGCTGGTCTAGCAGATGCGCCAGACTGGTAGGGGTAGCAGTGTTATAGCTCAACAGGGAGAGCGCTACTCCGCTCCCCCGGCTGGCAACTGCAGCGCTAATGAGAGTGGCGTTGTTTAAGCTGTAAGTCCAGACCTCGGCACCACTGGGGGAGTAAAGGATAAGCAGTTGGTTTAAAGGCGATTCGATGACTAAAACCAGAATATAGCCATCCCGGGAGCACCAGCCTGCCTCCGCCCAAAAATCCAGTTGGCGCTGCCATAAGAGGTTACCTTCAAAATCCAGCTTCTGCAGCAGCTTGTTCCCCCTATGCAACCAGACTGAGCTGTAGTTATCTGCCCAGAGAAAGGAGGTGTATTCCCTAAAGATGACATTATAAGATTTGTGGGGATCGCCCCGAGAATCGATAGCTAAAGCATTGCCGGTGGTAGCCGAAAGCTGCATCGCCAGAATACTGCCATCATCAGCTACAGCTACCAGTTGGTCGAGACCATACTGTTGATCTTCGTTGAACCAAACCACCCGCGCGGTCAGGTCGTTACTGGGGGGTTGCCCCAAAATAAGATTCCAGGGCGCTTGGGCGGTGAGCATAGTTAACGCCAGCCCAACACTGCAGAGGGCAAAAAGAGCCCACACCAAGCTGTTGCGGATGAGCCGCAGAGCGTGAAGCAAGATACGCTTCAGCAAGGCGAGGGAGAGCTTAACTCCCGACATGGCTGTAAAAGGCCAGAAAGCATTCAGACGGTGCCGCCTGGGAATGCGGCGCTTCCCTGTCCCGGAGGGTGCCGCACCTTCTTCCTTGGCGGTTTGACGATGAGGGGGAGTGTTTCCAATAGATAAAATACGATACCTGTTTGGCATGGATTTCCTCGTTTCATGTTCACGGTGTAATTTTTAGGCAAGGAGAGAGGGTATTGTCCGAAAAGCGCAGCATAACCGAGCCGCAAGACCCCTGGCTACGCAGCCGCCAACTGCTGGGAGCTACAGCTTTAACCCAGTTGGCTAACAGCCGAGTACTAGTCGCGGGACTAGGGGGGGTGGGCTCCTTTGCCGTTGAAGCTTTAGCTCGCAGCGGTATAGCTACCCTTACCCTGGTCGACGGAGATATAGTTACATTAAGTAACTTAAACCGGCAGCTCCTGGCACTGCACAGCACCTTAGGCGAATTAAAAACTGCGGTTGCCGCGAGACGGCTCGCCGCCATCAACCCCGCCTGCCAGGTGACAACTATCTCAGATTGGGTAACGCCTGCCAATGCCGTCTCTTTCCTGGATGGAAGTCTCGCACCCACACCTCACTGGCTGGTAGATGCCATCGATGACCTTCCTGCCAAAGCAGCTTTGCTGGCAGCTGCGGTAACCTTAGGAGTAAAAGTGGTTTCGGTGTTGGGGACAGGCAACCGCATATCCCCTCTAGCACAGTTTACCGTAACCGATATCAGCCAGAGTCACACCTGCCCGGTAGCCCGGGCTCTGCGACGCCGCTTGCTCCGAGACTACGGTCTTAACTCTGGCATTACCGTAGTCTTTTCGCCACTTCCGCCCCTACCGGCTAATCCCCAAAGGGAAGAGAATAGTCGGGTAGGGAGTGTCTCCTACATACCCGGACAAGCAGGGCTTATCGCTGCCGGGGTGGTGATAACGGCTCTTGCCGCTGAAGGTTAGAAGGGGCGGACTTTCTTAATGCCGGCACCCTCGGTAGCCACCCAGGGAGGAGGAGTATCTTTATCTTTACTCCACAGCTCTTCCTCCTCGGAGCTTTCCTTGGCGGGATCTGCCACCGGTATTTCGGCGTTAGCGGGTAACTTCTCCGCCAGAGCTTCCAGCTCCGGCAAGGTGGCAGGGGGGGTGGCAGGTATCGGCTCCGCCACAGCTATGCTCACTTCCGTCTCTGGTTCCGGGGCAGTAACTGCTTTAGCCACTTCAAAAACTGCTGTATCCTTAGAAACCTGATCCCCGGAGCTGTTTGCCACCGGCTCCCCAGCCGCTTCCTCACGGGGAGCCACGCCGGAACGAGCGCGACCGCTAAGGGAAGTGCGGGGCACCCTTTCCGGTAAGCGTCCCACAGGATTAGGCGGTGCCGAAGAGATAACCCGGGTATACTCACCAGCCCCCCCGAGGGGGGTAACTTCCCCTGTCGGAGTAGGGGTAGGAGTAGGGGTGGACTTACGCAACTGTTGGTAACTCTGCATCTCTTGGACACGCCCCAACAGATATGCCCGATCCTGACCACCCACTTCCGGAAGGGGGGCCTCCCTTTCTTCGGCAGAAGGTTCCACCCGGCTTCCTCCCAGAGCCTGAGCAATGGCCTGCTTCTCCTCGGGAAGCAACGGATAGACAGAACTTCCCCGTTGGACTGCTTTGGCATAGGTACGAGCTTCGGTGCGGCCATGAAGGGTGGTGATCACCACTCCATCCCCCAGGTTATTCAAGAATGCCAAAGAGTAGCTCTGGTCTCCCGCTACATCGGGAAAAGCATTGTAGCGCACTAAGTTAACCTGCTGCACCACTTTGGTTAGGTGCTCTCCGTGGCTTTGCAGCATACGGTTTTGGTTCTGCAGCGTCTGTTCTCCCTGGCCGACCCTTTGCTCTAAAAGGGTGACCTTGTTTAAGAGTTCTGCTAGATTATCGGCAGCATCTTCATTCCCCAGATGGTCCATAATGGAACGGTACACCTTTAAGCCATTGAAGATACGCCAAAAACAGACCGCCAGGATAAGGGATAACAACAGCAAGACCACGCAGCTTGCCAGCAGCAGAGGTGCCAGCTCCTGAGCGTGATCGGCAAAGTAAGCAAGAGCGTTTTCCACCGGACACACCTCTATTACATAAAATAATGGCGAAGAAGGTTTTTACTTTTGCTATGGGGAATTTCATAATACATTCTAATGTAACTAAAAGGCAAGGGGGAAACATTGGTGTACGATCTCATTATCAAGCAAGTGCGCATTATGGACGGTAGCGGCGCCCCATCCTATCTGGCAGATGTAGCCATCCTGGGTGACACTATCGCCCTCATCGGAGAGCTCAGCGCCTTCGAGGCGAAAGAGACCATCGCCGGCAACGGGTTAGCCCTGGCACCTGGGTTTATCGACCTGCATACCCACTCCGATTCTAATTTTTTAGCAGGCGGTGAAGCTCATTCCCATATCCGTCAAGGGGTTACCACGGCGGGGTTAGGCAACTGTGGCGGTTCGGCAGCTCCCCGCTCTCCTGCCATGCTTGCTGAAGGCAGACGGATGCAACAACAGCAAAACCCGGATCTTCCCCCTTACGAAGGCACCACTGTGGCAGATTACTTTGCCGAAGTCGATAAACGTGGCATCAGCCAAAATGCCGTCTTTTGGGTGGGACAAGGTACTATCCGCAATTATGTTATGGGCTTCGACAGCTCTCCGGCTAACGAGGAACAGTTGGCTGCCATGAAGCAGCTAGTGCGCCAAGCTATGGAAGATGGCGCCGTAGGGGTCTCCACCGGTTTAATCTACACTCCGGGAGTTTATGCCGAGGAAGCGGAAATTATTGAACTCATCAAAGAAACGACTCCGTACGGAGGTATCTACAACACGCATATTCGCGGTGAGAACGACACGGTCTTCACTGCTCTGAACGAGGCGATTAATATCGCTCGCCAAGCCAAGGTGCCGGTGCAAATTTCCCACCTTAAAGCTATGGGAAGGCATATGTGGGGACAATCTAAGGAAATTCTCCAGCTGTTAGACGATGCGGTTGCCGAGGGTATCGATGTCACCTTCGACCAATATCCTTACACTGCTGCCGCTACCGGGCTGGATGCAGCTTTGCCACCTTGGTCTCATGTCGGCGGTAAAAAGAAGCTGGTAGAGCGGCTACAGGATCCGGCAGAAAAGGCTCGTATCCTGGCAGATGTCATCAACCCTGAAGGTATAGACGGTTGGTTCAGCATTTGGAAAGGGGTCGGCTGGGAGAATATCATGGTTACCGGCTATAGTCCTGACCGAGATCTGGAGGGAAAATCGGTAGCCGAAATTGGCGAAATCTGGGGGATGGACCCCTGGGATGCCTGCTGTGAGCTGATTATCCGGCGTGGCGGTGACCGTGTCTCCATCGTCTACTTCGCTATGGGCGACGAAGATGTAGAGCGTATTATGCAGCACAGGCTGCAAATGGTAGGTTCCGATTCCAGTGGCACTAATAATGAAGGTCCCTCTCGCGGCAAAGCCCACCCCCGAGGGTACGGCTCCTTCGTGAAGGTCTTGGGACATTATGCCCGGGATGTCGGTCTCTTTAGCCAGGAAGAAGCGGTGCGCAAAATGTCCGCCGCGCCGGCTTTGCGCATACGCCTTAAAGACAGGGGTTTTATTCACCCCGGCAAGAAAGCCGATTTAGTCCTCTTCGATCCTGCCACGGTCAACTCCCAGGGGGACTATGTCAACCCCAGCCAGTTCCCGGTAGGGATCTGCAAGGTGTGGGTTAACGGTGTGCTAACCGTCGATGGCGACAAACACACTGGCGCCAAAGCTGGCAAGATGATACGCCGCCAGGAAATAAAGTAGTTAGCTTAGGTATCTGCTGGCGGGAACAGCTCCCGTGGCGGAGTAGAAGCCCGTTTCTATCATGCCATGGGTGAAATTTTGTTTCATGGGCTTCTACTCCTATACTTCTACTTGTCCCTTTCAAAATCCTGTTTTTCGATTATCTTAGCCAAGAGGAGGCTGGATTAATGGCCAAAACCGGCTCCCTCCTTGAGCAGGCTTATCAACTGCTGGGCTCCGCCACCCCTCTCCCCGTCGATTGCGGCGAACTCTGCAACCGGCGCTGTTGCCGGGGGGAAGAGGTTGGCATGCTGCTACTCCCGGGAGAAGAGGAGCTGCTGGGTTCCCAACCAGGCTTTCGCTACGTCCACGAAGATGAAGAGACTATTTTGGTCTGCTCGGGAACTTGTGAACGTCAGAAACGCCCCTGGGCGTGCCGCATCTTCCCCTTCTTTACCTTAATAACCGCCAGGGAGAGTGCCTCGGCGGCTATAAGTATTATCTACGATCCCCGCGCCTACCCCATCTGCCCTCTGGCAGCCGGCAACTACCCCCAGCGAGGCATTTTTCGTTACCTGTTGCGGCGAAGCACCCGGCTGCTACTCCGGGACAGGCAGCTTCAAGCCTGGTTTGAGCAGCAAAGCCTCTTGCTGGAGGCCCTGGAAGATATCCGCATTAATTTACTCACATAAGGAGGGTTGATATGAGCGAGAACAGTAATACCATATCCAAGGAACTCTCTGACGCTCTCGACAAAGGGCTACGTATCATCATTCCTGACGACGAACTCTCGGCGATTATTATCTTTCAAATCCCCCACGATTTGCTGCAGCAAGCCGACCGTGAACACCTTAGAAAGTATATTTTGCTAAAGATGCGCCAGCACCGGGTCTCCTATGGGCTGGATGTATCTTTCCTGGAAGGTAAGCTGGACACCGATAATCCCTATGTGGTGGCTACCGCTAAAATCCCTATCCATGGCAAGGATGCCGAAATAACCATGTTCGAGATTCCTGAAGCCAACCCGGAGGTGCAGCAGGACGGCTCCACTAACTTTTACAATATTAACCTGATGCAATCTATTCAGGAAGGTGATTGGCTAGGCGAAAAGAAGCCCCCTACTCTGGGCATTGCCGGAGTCAACGTGCGGGGTAAGATTATCAATGCCACCGATGGCATTGATGCCCCCCTGGTTTACGATAAAGATTCCGTTACCGAAGAAGAGGAAAATGGCATTGTAGTACTGCGGGCTATGCGCAGCGGCATGCTCCAGGAGATTAACGGTCGCCTGGGGGTAGTAAGCCATCTGGAGTTCGAAAATATCGACTTCTCCACCGGTAATATCGACTTCGACGGCTCACTCACCATTCGCGGTACCATCATGGACGGTTTTACGGTGCGAGCCACAGGTGACATCTCGGTATTGGGTGAAAT
>WREE01000015.1 GCA_009779515.1 Symbiobacteriaceae bacterium | reverse complement strand
TCTACTCCGCCACAGGAACTGTGGCGCAGGAGCGAAGCTCCTGTAAGCGCAGGCGGGCTTTGCCTGCCGTAGCGACGGGGGTTTGGGGGTGGGTAGCCCCCATCTATCAGAGTAGAAGCCCATGAACGTAGCCCCTGTTAATTTAAACTATTTCCCGCACCGGAAGCGACCGTTCCCCCTGGGTAATGAGCCGGGCTAGGCGATGGCTCCCTTCCTCTCCCAAGTTGCTACCGGCTAAGGCGTAAAACTTCGTTAAAATCTCCGCTCCGGTTAGGGGTTTCTCTATAGTTCCCTTAGCGGCTTTGACAAACTCACGGCTGGTGGTGCCATCCTGCCAGAAGACTTCCACATTGGCCGAGGAAGTCTGCTCTTTAAGCCTAAGCTCATCCATAACAGGGGAGACCTCCATGGTCACCAGAGAGGCTAACCGATACAACCCCTCATCGGCTAACAGCTCCGGGGTGTAGTTAGCTGCCGAGCCATCTCTGCCGCTGAGTGCCAAGGCTATGCCGTAAGGAATGGAAAGCTGCGCCGAGGTGATGGAAGCGGGGTCATACATACGCCCCGCCATATGCATAGCCGAGCTGTTAATTTGCACTTTCACCGATTGCACTTCCCCCCTCAGACCGGCAGCCATCCTTTGCTGATACAAGGCAGTAGCTGCTTCCTGGGGTGAATGCACTGATTTACAGGAAGCATACCATTTAAACTCAATATCCCTTACCGCAGGTAGCACTTGGTCTGCCCACAGGTGAGTCAAATCCCAATCTCTGCTCATCAAAGGGTAAAGTCCCCCATCTTCGGCCTGTAAGATATGCTCAGGACCGGTGATACCCCTTTTCGCTAAATAGGCTGCTTGCAAACCATCCCTGGCGGCCATGCCAGGGTGTAGCCGTTTAGTCATGGCACCATCGGCGGCAAAAGCCCAGGTGCCACCGCTGCGGGTTCCAGCAATGCCTAAAGCCCAGAGGGTGGAGCGCCTATCCAACTGCTGCAGGTGCGCCACCGCTAAAGCGGCGCCAAAGGGGCAGATGGTAGCCGTGCCGTGCCAGCCTTGTTCGCGGTGTTGCAGGTAGTTTATACCCCGGGAAATACGTGCTGCCGCCTCGTAACCGACAAAGATGGCGTCCAGAAGTTCACCCAGAGTGAGATTTAAATCGTAAGCAGCACACCAAGCCGCCGGCACAATCACCGCGCCGGGATGGATGATACTGACATGGACATCATCCAATTCCCGCAAGTGCGCCAGAGTCCCCATTGCCAGAGCGGCAGCATCGGGCGTTAGCCTGACGCTGCTACCGGGCAAGGGGATGCTTCCTGCCCCAAAAGAGGCAATACCTTCTAAAACCCGCTCTCCCTCCTCCAAGGTAGCTCCGTAGAGGATGCAACCTAAAGTATCCAGGAGGCAGTGGCGGGTTGCTTCTTCGTACTCACCCGGTGTCAGAGAGCGCAGCTGATCCAGCATTTTGGCTAAAGGAGATATAGTCACCAACAAGCACCTACCTTAATATTGCTCAATAATTCATACCATCCCGAAGCGCTATCCCTATTAACACCCAAAGCAGGAAACTCCTGCTCTACATGCCTCAGCCACGGCCGATAATTTCATGAATGCTAATGTAAGTAACTTTATTTTCGGAAGATACTATGGCGTATGTGCGCAAAGCTTCCTCACGGACTGAACCTCGGATGTCCAGCTCCCCAGGGGCATTGCCCCTATTCAGGCAATAGATCTTGACGCTGTCGGCAACGAAGCTCGGTAGGGCATCCTCGGCTTCTTCCAGGCTATAGAATGTCTTAAGAGTGGCACCATGTTCATAAGCCCACTCTCCTTGCTGACAGAAAGTGAGTAGACTAAGGCTATAGCTAACTCTGGCCATAAACTGCCTCCTCATATTTATCTGAGCCAGCACTTGCCAGGCTACGCCGAGACAGACCCTCCGGCGTTCCAGCGCTTAAGTACCCTGAAGGCTCTGAGGGTGACGAACTTATCCTGCTCCTCCTGGCTTAAGGGGTGCAACAATTTAGCGTTCAAGGAGACATTTTCGGCCTGCCAGCGACCGTTAGCTTTTTGTTTTGCTTGCACCAACTCGATAGCCGCTGCCATACGCGGATCGCGGTAACCCAGACCAGTGAGTATATCCAAAATCTCTAAAACATCGGTTTGATACATCAAGGGAAAGGCAAAACGCTGCCAACCGGGGCGCGCCACCTTGGTTAAATCATGGCTCCGTTTATAAACGTGGTGTATTAAGAAAAACTCGGCGTAGTCGGCTATAGCCTGTTCCATGGCTGGGGTTCTCTCTTCTTTGGGGTATGCCGCTAACCCTTTAAGGGGTTTGATAGCTCCCATAAAACAGGTGTGAGTACCCCAGCAATCATCGTGCTTTAAAAAGATTTCTTTCTGCTCAGGAGCCGCCTCCCCGTCTCGCAGAGCTATATGATCGATTAACCAAGCCATACCTCGCTCCAGGCGTGGGTCATCCCTAAAGCCCAGGCGCAGGAGCGCCCAAACCATATTACCCGCCAGACAGGGGATGGTTACCCCGGCTCTGCCACCGGCAGTTCGGCTGGCAGGAAAGGTAGAAAAGCCGCCATCGGCTACCACTTGGGAGTGAGCCAGAAGGTGATCCCCCAGGTAGCGGATCTGCTCCTGGGAGGTTGCGCCTAACTCTGCCAAAACTAACAGTTGCCAGACCAAGCCCCGGTATTTGTTGTGGTAGAAACGATGAAGATGCTCCTCATTCTCCGGCGCCGCTAGTTTGTCTAAAATAGAGGGGACTAGCCCGGTGGTCATGATCGCCCTTTGAGCACTTACCACCTCTGGATCGGAGAGAGGTCTCTCCAGCAAGTCTACCAAGGTATCATAGCGGACGGAGGGACAGTTCGGCTGCAGAAGCCATTCGAGGGTTGACTTATCCATGACCATCTGCCGAAGGAGCTAAACGGTATTCACTGCCGTCCCTGGTGCGCTGCAGATAGCGGTAATCCACCAGGTAGCGGCGCAAAGCGGAATAATCTTCGTAAATAGCCCTGAGAATAAGATTAACTTCGCTTTCGTGGTAAACCCGCTCAGGCTCGAAGGCAGTGGCTAAAAGCGCCAGCATAACCGCTTTAGCTTTAGCTCGGGCTGGGATTTGCTTAAGGCGTAAAGGGTCTCGGGAGGAAAACGCTCCTCGCAAAATACGTTCCTCTTCTTCCGGGGTAGCTTGGTACAACCCATCCAGGTAGGACTTTAACTGGTTATTTTCGGGCATTAGTATGCTCCTTTACAATACAAACTATCACGCCGCTCTAGGATAACTATGGCTTGATATGGCATATATTTTCATCTTGCGCTCACACAAGATTGCGGCAAGCTTGGCGGAGCTGCTCTTCTCCTGCTTGCCAGCGTCGGGAGTTTTCCTCCAGCCTTTGGCGCAGCCTAGCCCTCACCGCTATCCGCTCCCTAAGGGTATGAGCCACTTGGGTGGGAGCTGTGCCGCCGATATGGTTACGCCGGGCGATATTTTCATCTATATCACAGGCACCGTGATATACCTCTGCTGAAATAGGCAAGGAGCTGCCGGTAATTTTAAGACACCACTCATTTAACAGAGTATACGACATATCTTCCGGACTAGCACCCGCATCGAAAAGCTGAGAAACCGCTCCCCCCACAATGCTGTGCGCCTGGCGAAAGGTTAACCCGCCTTCACGCACCAGAGTATCCGCCAGCTCAGTGCTGTAGGCAAAGCTGAGGCTCAGGGCGCTGCGCATCTTTGCGGGATGAAAGATAATCCCCTCGCTATAGGCGGCCGATATTTCGCACATATCCCAGGCGGCTAACACCAGCTGAGCAGCTTTGTCGAAGGTGGTGGTAACATCCCGACTGGCTTCAAAAGGCACGGTGCAAGCGGCGGCTATACCGGCAAACTCCCCTGCCTTCTGCCGGGAGATAGCTCGCACTGTCGCCGGAATAACCGGATTGCGCTTATGAGGCATAATCGTGGAGGAATCGATAAGACTGTCCGGCAGACTGGCGAAACCCACCTCATTTTGGCACCACTTGATAACTTCTTCGGCGAGGCGCCCTAAGGTAACCAATAGCTGCATGCCACAGTAGGCGGCTTCCAGCATATAGTCGCAAGCGGCAACTCCGTCGACACAATTGTCCATGGTCTCGCGAAAGCCTAGTAACGCACTGGTATAAGGGCGATCTATAGGATAGCCGCTGCCGCAAAGAGCCGCCCCTCCCAAAGGGTTGATATCAAGGCGTTCCAGGCAGTCGATAATGCGTTCGGCATCCCGGTGCAAAGCCGCCGAAGCCGCACTGAGCTGAAATCCCAGAGTTAAAGGCTGGGCTTGTTGATGATAGGTATACCCCGGTAAAGGATCTGCCAGGTGCACCGCTGCTCTAGCCTCCAGGACCTCACAATGGTTAATCGCCGAGGTTGCTAAAAGCTCCAGCTTTTCCCGCAACTCCAAACGCCACATGGCAGCCTCCACATCGTTACGGCTGCGGGCTACCGGCATCATACCGGCGATTTCCTCTCCCAGCTCCTGCTTAACTAAGTGTTCCATGTTAATGTAAAGGTCTTCTAGAGCCGGATCCAGCATAGCTGCCGTAATCCCTCCCCCATCTTGCCAGCTGGTCAGCAGTGCTGCCAACTTGCCGGCTGCCTCCCGGGGGATAATCTCTTGCTTAGCCAACATACAGATATGCGCCCGCATCACCTGCAGTAAATACACTGAAGTAGCCGCAGTCTCCACCAGGCGATCTTTATAATAGTGCTCCACCACTGCCGGATGAATGCCACCCTGAGTCCGTTCGTAAAAGCCACCGCTGGGCTTAGGGGGTATACTCATGTAATTTGCCACCTTTCTTACTTTTTTTGCTTCCTGGCGCTTTGGGTAATCATACTTCTCTCGCACCATTATTTCCACACATGGGTAGCAAAACCTTTGCTGCACCTGTGGAAAATCCCGAGGCTGAAGACACAGTCTTCAGCCTCTCGCCTCAGAGTGCGCTCTTCGGCGAATTAAGTTATGTTCTTGCGAAAAAGTTTGCTTTTTGACGCGCATGTCGCCAAAAAGCGGTTACTTTTATCCCTTTAAGGTAAGTTAGGTAGGAAACAAGGAACATGAAACCGGTTTTTCTACAGTCAGAAATCCCTCAGGGCTAAAAGGTTATCCCCGACTAATATCCCAAGGCAGCGGTTGGTCGATGCTCAGGCTCTGAGGAGTGACCAAGCAGTCGAAGGCCGCTACTTTAACCCCGGCGTTGACCGCCTGAGCCAAAGCAGCGGCAAAGTCTGGATCCATCTCCACATGGGGTTGAAAAGAGCTAACACCTTTCATCTGGATAACAAAAACTATATGGGCTTCGTAGCCCTTGCCCGGGCATGTTGCCAGCTCCCGCAAATGCCTGGCGCCACGCAGAGTGGGAGCGTCGGGAAAGAGCGCGGTGCCGTTGGTTTCCAAAGTTACCCCTTTAACTTCGAGAAAGATTTTACGTTGCGCCACTTCGATATAGAAATCGAAACGTAATTTTTCATATTTAGCCTCTGGCCTTAGAACGGTTATCCCTTCCAGATAAGCACCGGAGGCTAAATACTCGGCAAAAACTCTATTAGGTGCTTGGCTGTCGATATTGATCAGCTCTGCCCCTTTGCGTACGGCAATAAGGTCGAAGCGGGTAGAGCGTGAGGCCTTGGGAACCTCATCCAGGTAGACCAGGGCACCAGGCACAAGTATCTCCCGGCAACGGCCGGTGTTTTTAACGTGGCACAGCTCCCGCTTCCCCTCTATTTCCACCTCCGCCACGAAGCGATTGAGGCGCTTGCCAAATATTCCTTGGCATATCTGCGCGTACACCATAGTGCTGTAGCCTACTTTCTAACCGCTAGCCTATGACCTCACCGGCAATCTCATGGGCGGTTTTTTTCCAGAAGCCTAAACGATAGCGGGTAAAGGATAAAATAAAGCCAATGATCATCTCGGCAGCCATAGCCCACCAAACCCCGACGATCCCCATACCGTAGTAACCACCTAAAATAAAAGAGAGGGGGATACGCACACCCCACAGCCCCGTTAGCCGAATAATCATAGTGGCGCGAGCATCGCCAGCCCCCCGCAGAGCCCCGTTATAGACCCAGGAAACCTGTTGCGGGAATTGGCAAAAGCCCATCATGATAAGGTAAACCGCGCCCAGGGAAATAACCTCCGGGTCTGAAGACAGCAGCGACAAGAGCTGGCGGGGCGCCAAGATCAGGAGAGCGGCGGTAAGGGAGGTTACCATTAAGTTCCATTTTTGGATAACTCTAACATATCTTTCCGAAAGCTTCACCGAGCCTACCCCTACGCTCATGCTTACCAGAGTGGTAATAGCAATGGCAAAACCTTGCGCCGGCATAAAGGAGATAGATTCGGCAGTTATCCCCTGGCTGTGCGCAGCCAGAGCGACGGCTCCCATGGAGCCGATAAAACCGGTAAGAAAAATATTGCCAATTTGGTTTAACACCTGCTCGGAGCCGGCGGGAACGCCAACTGCCAGCACCTCTTTAACTTCCTGCCAGACGATGCGAAAATCCGGCAGCTTAAGGTGAATGTTACTTTGGAACCTAAGAAACACCAGTACTGCGGTTAGGCCACCCACCCCCTGGGAAACTACTGTCGCCACCGCCGCTCCGGTAATTCCCATCTCCGGAGCGCCAAAGTTGCCGTAGATAAGCATATAGCCTAAAACCGCATTAACAATATTGGCAGTAGTGTTAGTCACCATGGTCACACGGGTGTTGCCGGCACCCCGCATGATGGCGCCGATAATTTGGTTAATCGACATCATGGGGACTCCCCAGGCAGTCAGACGCAGGTAGTCTATGGCCATCTCCACCATATCGCTTGCCAAAGCGCCATCGCGGTTATAGAGCAAGGTGATCAGCTGTTCCGGAAAGAGGACAATCACCGTGGTGATCATCGCTACTGACACCCCGCCTAAGAGTATGGTTTGAGCCGCAAAACGGTTAGCCCGTTCCTGGTTGCCGGCGCCAATACTCCGCGCCACCATCACCGTAGCACCGGCGCTAACCATAGCGAAAAGGCCCCAGGATAACCTGGTGACTCTGTCGGCAAGCCCGGATGCGCTTACAGCCAAAGCGGCTACCAGGGGGATTTTTCCCAGGAGGCTCGAAGTGACCATCCGAATGGCAGTTTGCAGAAAGGATTCCGCGGCAGCCGGCCAAGCCAGATCGAAGGCTTTAAGCCCTATCTCTTTATCGGTAATAGCTTCCATAGCAGCTCGCCGCAGAGCAAGCTGGCTCTTATCTTGCATAGTTCTCCCCTTGCTTGGTGAACATTTCGGCGTATTTGCCGCCTAGGGCCATGAGTTCCTCGTGGCTCCCCCACTCCAGCAGTTGTCCGCCGGAGAGCAGGTAGATACGATCGGCGTTTCTGACGGTACTTAAGCGATGTGCTACCATAATGGTAGTGGTAGTTGCCTGGTTAAAGATCAGCTGCGTCATGGCGTATTCGGCAAGGGGATCCAAGGACGAGGAAGGCTCATCCAGGAGCAGCAAGCCGAATTCCCTACCCAGGAGTCGCGCCAGAGCCAGCTTCTGCCCCTGCCCTCCTGAGAAGACCAGCCCCTGGTCATCGAACTCCCGGGTTACCGAGCTTGCCAGCTCTGCCACTAACCCCACCAGTTCCAGCGCCTCCTGTTGGGCTGCCGGTGGTAACTCACCGTACAGACTAAGGTTGGCGGCAACTGACATGGCGTAGAGCTGAGGCTCCTGAAAGGCCACCCCTATGCGGTGACGCAGTTGGCGAGGGTTATAGGCGGTCAGCACCTCGCCATTTAGGCGGATAACTCCCTGCTGTGGATCGTAGAGGCGCAGCAGTAGCTTAGCCAAGGTGGTCTTACCGGCACCATTTTCCCCCACCAGGGCTATCTTTTCCCCGGGTTTAATCGTTAAGCTGATATGGTCTAGAACGTTAACCGCCTTGGGTGCGGCTCCTGGCTGAGAATTAGTGGAGGAATCAGGGTAGCTAAAGCTCACTTGGTCTAGTTCAAGAGCGAAAGGTTCGCAGCCGGGATCGAGCCCCTCCTCTTGGGTTTCGATGGTGGAAACGGTGTTAAAAAAGCTTTGAATTTTAAGAGAATAGAGGTTGGCATCCATAGCTCTGCCGGAAAGAGATACAAACTGATTAAGCTGGGTGCTCAGTCGGCTAGCTGCCACAAAAAGAGCGCTGACAGCGCCCAGGGAAATGTTCTCACTGTAAGCTAATCGTATGATCAGGACGAGCTGCAGCAGCTCTCCTAAATGCCAGGCAGAGAATTGCATAATATTATAGCGCCAGTTAGGTAGGGCAAGCTGTCGGAACACTTCTACCCGCCCAGCGCCGCTTTGGGTGAAAAGCTGGGTGAGCAACTCCCGGAGTTCGGTGCTTTTTAGGTCGGCAGCATACTGCTTTTGGTAAGCTACCCGGTGGACATAGTGGAGGCGCCGTTCGTAAGGGAGCGCTGCCGTAGCCTTTTGTATGCCCAGCTGCTGTATATGAAGCTGAGCATACAGGCAGATAAGTTGCATGGAGACCGAGATAGCTACTACGGGAAGGCTAACCGAGGCTAAGTAGGCGGACATCACCACCACCGTGGCGATGGTGGCTAAGGTGTCGCTGAGCAGTTGCACGGCAGCCGTGGCTTTAGTCGCCAGCTCCCCCGAGGCAAAGGTGTAGTTGTTATAAAACTCGGCACTATCGAAATAACGGTAGTCGGTGGCCATAGCTCTGGTATATAAGCCTAAATTGATGCGGTTTTGTATCTCCACCACTTTCCAGCGATCGTAGAGCAGCAAAAAAGACCAACGGGTTATAGTAAGCAAAAACTTGGCAGTAACCAGCTGCAAAGCCAGCTGCAGCGTGGCGTTTATAGCTAAACCGGCGGTGAGTGCATCAATAACAGTCTGCAACAGACGCACATCCAGGTAAGCCAGAAGGGGTAAAAGCAGCAAAGATACTGCCATGTGACCTATAGTAAATAGCTTACCTTCCTGCCAAAAAGGAGCTATTAAAAAAGCCATGTTTGACCACCAGTTACCTCTTTTATTTTCCATAGCTTTACACCTTCCACCTTTATTTAGGCACGATACCTATCATACAGGCGGTGCGACGGTAATACAAGTCTTGTCTTTCTCCGGAAAAACTGGTATAATGTCTTTAGTCAAACAGCCCCAAGGGCTGTTTTTTTACGAAACTACCATTTACGGCGTCCTTTTTGCCTCTTGTGGATCTTGAGGTATGATTGGTAGCGGTCTTCTTCGATCTCACCACGACCTACCGCCGCTCGCACTTCACAGCCTGGTTCATGGGTATGGCTACAGTCGCTGAAACGACAAAGGTGAGCATAGGTGGCGAACTCACTATATTGGTTTTCCACGGCATCGTTTTGATTATCCCATAGGGCAAAGCTACGCACCCCGGGAGTGTCAATCAGCCAGGCGCCGTTTTGCAACCGCAGGAGTTCCGCTGCCGTAGTAACATGCCGGCCTTTTTGAAACCTCTGGCGCAATTCACCGGTGCGCAGTTGAAGATGCGGATCCATGGCGTTAATCAGGCTGGATTTACCCACCCCGGAGGAACCTACCAGCACCCCCCGCTTACCTGCCAAAAGCTCCCCCAGCTCCGCCAACCCTTCCCCGGTTACCGTTGAAGTAGCTATAACCGGATAACCCAGCAGCCGATAAGGGGCAATATCTTCCCTAGCAGCAGCACCCTGAGGTAAGTCTATTTTACTAAGAACAATTACCGGCGCCAATTCCCCGGCTAAGGCAGCGGTGAGATGCCAATCTAACCGCCGGGGGTTGTAGTCCGGAGCATGACAAGCCATGACAATTATGGCATAATCAATATTAACTGCCAAAACCTGTTCGGCCACCATGCTTCCTTTAGTATTCTGTCGGCTAAGTTTGCTGCGACGCTTGCCTATACTTTCGATAACTCCCTGACCCTCATGCAGGGGGGTGAAGATAACTTCATCCCCTACCGCCACCAGGTTAGTTACCGCCTGAGCTTCCCGTTTGAGCTTGCCTCGCAGGCTGCAGAGCCAATGCTCCTCCTCGGAGGTATCCAGAGCAGCCACATCGCAGAGGTCACCTCCTGCTCGACAGATAACACCCGGTCTGGGGGAAGTGGAAATGATCAAGCTATACATCCTTTCCTGTGAAATACTGACGGGTTAAAAACCCTTGCTGTGACAGGAAGTAAATATGGTTAAGCAAGGTATTTTCCTGTCACCAACCTTAAAAAAGTACATAAAAAACCCGGAGCCAGGTAGCTTAAGCTTAGTAAGCACGCCACCTGCTCCGGGTTTTCTATCTCCCTCTTCGGCGGTGGTGGCGCCCAATAAACAGACTCCCCCCTTTGTTGTGAACTGTCATTTTCGCCACCCCCTTTTTATCTACAGTCTGAATGCTATTGGGCAAATTATTTTCAGATACAGGGCTACTTTTAAGGGTTAGACGTAGCATGCAGAGATTCCTGCCATTTGCTTAACAACCGACTCTTATTCAAAGCCAGCAAAATAAGGGAGGCGGTCATAACCCCCACCCCTCCCTGCAAAATATTTCCCGGCAAAGAAGCCAGAGCGACCACCCCATCCCACAGCCGCTCCTCGAAAAGATAGTAACCCCCTACCATGATTACCTCCCCTAAGAGAGAAGCGCTTACCACGGCTAAAATCGCCTTCTTACTCAGTTTAAAAAGCCAGGTATAGACAAAATAAGCTACGACTGCCATTAACCCTTTGATCATAAAAGAGGCTACGGCATAAAGAGCAAAGCCTAGGTAGATATCCGCCAGAAGAGAGCCGACCGCCGCCGCTAACCCCCCCCAAAGAGGGCCTAAAAGACAACCGGTTAAAATGACTACTCCGTCCCCCAAGTTGGCATACCCCTGACCGGGAAGGGGAATGGCTACAACTACAGTAGCTACCGTAACCAAAGCGGCAAAGAGGGCCGCAGTAACCATGATACGGATAGAGCCCTGCCTCATGGTAAATATTTCCCCTTTCGTCTGAGCGTGGTTGCTACCGCATTAGGGTACACCCCTTGCCCCCTAGCAAGTGGGAGATAGCTTTGGCGCCGCTTAAAAAGCTCTTAGACCCTGAACCTGTAACCTGCTCCCCAAACTGTTTCGATAAACTGAGGCTTAGAGGGGTTTTCTTCAATCTTTTCCCGCAACCTGGCGATATGTACCGTTACCGTCTGCAAATCGCCCAAGGCGTCTTGCCCCCAAACCCTTTCAAAGATCTCCTCCCGGTTGAAGACACGGTTAGGGTGATTCATAAAGAGGGTGAGAAGATCAAACTCTTTGCCAGTAAGATTTATCTCTTTCGTGTAATACCATACCCGGCGAGAGTCTCGTTCCAACTTCAAGCCGCGCACGACTAGGCTATCTTTTCCCGCAGGAGGGTTGCCGTAGCGCTCCCGCAACCGCTGATACTTGCTAAGATGCGCTTGCACCCGCGCCAACAGCTCGGCTAAGGAGAAAGGTTTGGTGATATAATCGTCGGCGCCCAACGAGAGCCCTTTTATTTTCGAAAGTTCGTCGTCTTTGGCGGAGACAATGAGCAAGGGGCAGTCTAACTCCTGCTCCAGCTGTTGCAGCAGGGAAAGACCATCCAAACCGGGCAGCATGAGATCCAGAATAATCAGGGCATAGCTCTCCTTACGCAGAGCAGCTAACCCAGCTAAGCCGTCGGCTTCGTGCTGCACTTCAAAGCCATTCATCGTTAAATAGTCTTGCACCAATTCGGCAATGTAAGGGTCATCTTCAATAATTAGTATACGCTTTATGGGGGTCACCTTCCTTTGATGGGAAGCGCAATAACTATCGTGCAGCCTGGCTCCTCGCCTTCAGGCTCCTTGGCCCAAATGGCTCCCCGGTGATTCGTCACAATCTGCCGGGCAATAGCTAAACCCAGCCCGCTGCCGCTCCCCATGCGAGAGCTTTCACCCCGGTAAAAGCGTTGAAAGATCAGCTCTTCCACCCCTGGGGCTAAGCCACTGCCATTATCTTTAACTTCAATGAGGCAATCGCTGCCGTTGCTGCGCACAGTAAGCACCACTTTCCCCTGCTGGGGTGGCAAATAGCGTCGGGCATTATCCAAAACATTTTGCAACACCCGAGGAAAACGCTCCCGATCTAACTCCAGATACAAGGGGGCTTCCAGCTGATAGTTCAAGAGCAGAGTCCCTCCTTGGGCGGTAAATAAAAGGGAGTGCTCCGCTATAATTGCTGCCAAATACGGTAACAGCTCGGTCTCTTGCAACATCACGGCGTCCTGCCCGGCTTCCAGTTTGCTAAAGAGCAGCAGGTCGCTAATAAGTTGCTGAATTTGCCGAGCTTTAAGCTGGGCGCTGGTAGTATAGTACTCTCTTTTTTCCTGGGAAAGTTGAGGCAGTTGCAGCATTTCCAGCGAGCCCAACAGGGCGGTGAGAGGAGTTTGTAAGTCATGGGTGATGCTGGAAAAGAGAAAGAGTCTCTCCTCATCCGCTTTCGCCTGTAAGCGCATAGATTCCTTCAGGCGCAAGCGCATAAGATCAAAAGCTACCGCCAAATCTGCCACCTCTCCCTCCCCCTCCCGGGGAATCTCCGGAAGCTGCTCCCCGGTGGTAATCTCCTGAGCAGCTTGGCGTAAATGGGTTAAAGGCTGGATAACCCCCTGCTCCAACCAGCTTCCCAAGGTAAGGCTGGTACCTAAAAAAGCCAGGGTAAAAATACCACAACCCAAAAGGAGCAAGCCCCGCTCCAACTGCAGTAAATCTTCACCACTTTGCCGTAAAGTAAGCAAAGCACCTATATCTCGCATGAGAAACGGGGTAAAATTGTAGAAAGCAGCAAGCAGCAGTAAGGTAAGCCCCAAAGCTACCCCTACTGCTGCTGCCATACGCACATATAACCTACCGCTTAGACCCATTACATATTCTTCCCTTCGAAAAGACGACAACCTAAAGCAAAGAAGACCATCCCGGAGCTAAGAAGAAGAAGACCCTGCCGGAGCAAGATGGTGAAACTACCGTTATGGGCAATCCAGCCCACATACCAATCGAAAAGGGGAACTACCAGCAGGTTAGCTAAATGGGGAGCAAAGAAGCGAGTGACATAGAGCCCAATATAGGTAGCGACAGCACAAAAGAAGGTAAGAATACCGTTAGATGAAAACTGGGCTAGTAAAATAACCAGTAAAATAAAGACCATCATGGGCAGCCAGGTAACCAAATAGGCTATAAAAACGCTCCCTAAACCTCCGAAGGAAAAGGAGGCAGGGGAGGCGATAAAGGCTATAGTACTGGAAAGCAACAGCATGAACAGTAGGCTCCCCCCCACAAAGGTGCCTACGGCGGCTACTTTGCTGCCGTAAATTTGCAGACGGGTGAGAGGACGAACTAAGGTTTGCTTCATAGTGTTGGCGGCATACTCGCCGTTAAAGCAGTCGATAACCACAAAGACGGCAAAGAGAGGGAGCAGGGTGGCAGTGTAAAAGGAAAGGACGGAGAGGGCAAAGGAGGGACCGCTGCCAATACGCACCCCCATGCCGCTGGAAACCAGGGAGATAATGAGCTGGTAGATAATGGTCGCCACCAAGGAGACCACCCCCCCGGCGATAAGGCGAGACTTCCGCTGCATTTTAATCAGTTCGTTGGTATAAGCTGCCTTAAAGTCGCTCATGGCGCTGCACCTCGCTTAAAAAAAAGCTCTCCAAGGAGGCATATTCCCCACGTATCTCTGCGGTATCTGCTTGTCGCACCAACTTACCTTGAAGCAGGATACCAATACGGTTGCAGGTGAGCTCCACATCGTGGATTAAGTGGCTGGAGATAAAGATGGTCACCTGTTCTTCTGCAGCCAAGCGTTGGAGAATACCCCGGAGCAGCACCATCCCTTCCACATCCAACCCATTAAAAGGCTCATCTAAGATAAGCACCTTGGGGTAGTGGACCATAGCCATAGCCAGCCCTACCCGTTGCTTCATCCCCAGGGAAAAACGCTGGGCTTTCTCCCTGGCATAGCGCCCCATCCCCACCAGCTCCAAAAGCTCGGTAGGGCGCTCCGGAGGGAGCTCCGGGTAGAAGCGGGTTACCTGCTGCAGATTCTCGTAAGCGGTGAGATAAGGGTACAGCTCGGCAGTTTCTAAAATACAGCCCATCTGCCGCAAAGCTGCTGTCGGCTCTTGCGAAATATCGTGACCTAACACGGTAACTTTACCAGCATCCGGGTGGACTAAGCCGGTAATCATCTTCATGGCTGTAGTTTTGCCGGCGCCGTTAGGACCGAGGAAACCAAATATATCTCCCCGGTTTAAAGCCAGGGTGAGGTCAAAGACCCCACGCCCGGCACCATAAACCTTGGTTAAGCCTTGTATATCGATAACAGGCATACTTAACACCACCAACTTGCCCAGGGCATTATTCGAAGAAGCGCTGCAAAGATGCGCGATAGATACCTTGCTCTTCGGCATCCTCTTGCCCGCTAACGGAGAAATCGATATAGGTCGCGCTACTGCGCAGGTTTAAGTAAACCTCCCGAGCTATTCCACTTTCATCTAAGACGTTCACGGTAGATTGCCCCCGAGGTAAAAAGGTGTGGTATCTCCCTCCTGATACAGGAAGAATACTGGAAAGATACATGGGAAACATATAATCTTCATCATCCGGGGTTGGCCAGCGGTTCGACAGCTCAAAGGTGAGAAAACCGACGCGGTAGGGATCGTAATCTCTATACTCGGAGTAGAACTCTTCCCCATAGTAACCGGTAACCTTTTCGGGGGTGACCTCCAGGAGCAGGGTGCGCTCGCCAATTTTCAGGTACGCCTCGCCGGTATCCAAAACAATATCGGCCACATACCGCCCGGCTTCCCGATCCTGCATGATATAGTCTTCGTTATAAACCGCTTGCCCATAGGGGTAGTACACCGTAACCTGCTGCTCTGCCAGCTCTGGCCAGGTAAGCGCAGTACTGCCTACTTCGCTTATTGCTCCCTGCATAACGGCGGTGATGACATGCTCTTCCCCCCGAGCATCTCTGCCGCTGATAGTAAACTCCAGATAACCGGAAGTGATACTCCCGGCACTATCGCTAGTGGCTTCGCCCCGAACCAGAGTCAGAGAAGCGCCGTTGGTTAAGGGGAGGAGATGGCGCCGGTCTAGCGCCTTTAGGGACTCTTCGTTATAAGGCTCCCAGTCAAGGGGATCATCGGCATAGTCGTAACCTCCGCTTAGCTCTTTACCGATGTACGAGGTTAAAGCCTGAACCAACAAAGGAACTTGGAGTTCGTCGATCTGCAAGCTGTACTCTTTGCCGTCTCCCGAACTGCTCACCTGCACTAAGGATGCGAGGTTACCCACCACCGCATCGAAGATCCGTTCCAAATCGGTTACCTGCTCCCTGTTCAGGATCCCTTCATCGATTATCCTAAGGTTAGCGGTAAGCCCAGTATCCTTCCACAAGTAGTAGCTCTGCTCAGCTGCCGGAGTAAGAGCTTCCTCACGCCATTGGAGTCTTTCTTTTTGGGTGAGGTTAATCAGGTTGTGGCTTCGGCTCCCGTAAGGCTGAGCACCGAAAATATTGTTGTACCAGGCCGTTGTGCCTTCGTAAACCAAACCGGAAGCTAAATCGAAAGCATAAAGCCCGCTGATTTCTGCCAACAACACCCCATCTAAGGTAACCTTGGCTCCCAGGGTAGCAGTATAGTTAGTCCTCTGGGCTAGGGTGTGGCTGGTAGTATAAAGGTTACTCTTAAGCTGCTGATAACCGGAACCGATCGCCAGATCGGCTAGAGCAACCCCGGCAAAGAGGGTGGCGCCAATAACCAGGAGTAGCAGGGATCTCCTTTGGCTCATATGGGTGTGCATTTTATTTAGCATGATGGCCTCACCTCCTTAATCCCAAACCCTGGCCCAGGGAGTAGTATGTCGCTCCCGGGCAATTTCGCGGAAGTTAAGCAACTGCATATTTAATTGGTTTGGTGTGCCGCCATGGTAGAAAGATATATAAATATTCTCCGGATCGGAGACCCCTACCACTTCGATAATGCTGGTATCCGCAAGATAGGCATTGTTCGGCACCTTAAACCATACTTCGACAGGTGAGTTATGACCTTGTAGGTACACCTCCCGGTAGTGACCAAAGATGGTATCATCTTCCAGCCACAGTTCTAAGTAGCAATCTGCCAACTTGAACCAGCTTTGGGCATCCACCCCCAAAATAGCGCTGCGGTATAAACCTAGATCTTTGGCTTGCAGCATAGGACGGTAGTCGTCTTGCCCAGAAAAAACTTGGGAGCTGGAGTGGTAAACCGTCCGGTCATCGAGATAAGGCAACATGATGCTGGTACTCCCCACCTCCTCGAAGGCAAAGCCCATTAAAAGCTCCAGAGATTGGCGCTGACCGTTGCCATCTACCCCACTACCCAGTAACTGCAGGAAACAGGAGGTAAGATGCCCTTCGGGGCTTTGCACGGCAGAGCCGCTGAGCTGTTCTAAAGCCAGCTCTCTCAGCTCGGCCTGAAAGAGAACTCGTTGGCCAACCAGAGGCCACAAAGCTTGCACGATAGGAGGGAGCTGTGCAGAGGTAACCACTCCGCTGAAGCGTTTACCACCTTCCACCGTGATTTCGCTATGTACCAGAGCTGCCAGGTTACCTACCAGAGCATCGACAATTCGCTCTAAGTCTTCGGCCCGGGGATTAGAGTAGAGGTCGAACTCCACCAAATGCCCGGCACTGCTGCTGCGGGGAGCCAGTTGCCCTGGAAAGAGCACGGGATATTCGCCGATGAACACCCTCGTTGGACCATCACTGCTGCCGATAACGCCTACCGCTGCCGGAGTGTTGCTGGCTGCGGTCAGAACAGCTTCTGAAGCCAAGGCGCGAAAGTAAGGGGAGGCATCTTCAAAGACTGTCCAGTAATCGTCATACTGCCCTTGGGTATAAATCCTCCCCTGAGCAACATCCTCCAGATGGGTGTAGCTCCTCCCTCCCAGGGAAACTTGCTCCAACTGGTAGCGACCGGCAAGGAGATCCCAGCGCTCAGTCACTTCCTCTCGCACCACTTCCTGACCACCCACGCTAAGTGTCATCAGGGAAGTGGCAGTGTAGTTAGGCATAAGTCTGTTGCTGTAGTAGTAAGCGGTCTCTTTGAGAGCTTTCTTAAAGTCGTGATAAGCCAAGCCACTGGCCAGATCTGCCATGGCCACAGTGGCAAAGGTGATGGCGCCGATGAGTAGCAGGGTTAGGGAACGTGACCAGGTGGCTAAAAGTTTAGACATAGCATTTTACCTTCCTTGCCCTTGATGAGCATCCCTCGTTAACGATATCGTGCACTGCCATCGCTCCTCTTGACGTTTCTGGCTTAAAGGGTGAAACTGTATAAGAACAGCAGACATGCACTTACATTATAACTAATTGTCAAACCATAGCAATAACAGGAAAGTTACAAAAAAATCAATTGCTCGAGGGTACCGCTATCTCCCCACTGTTTAGAAGCTCCTGGACTCTTTCGGTGGTTATTTTATCTAAGGGAACCTGAAGACGTAGAGGGAGCTCACCAGAGCTTTCCAGATGCAAAACCAGGCGGGCTGTCTCAAAGCTGCGGGAAGGCGCCGCCTCCAAGTGGCAGGCAACCAGCTGAGTGGTACCATTGCCCCAGCGATATTGACGATCGAAAAGCCATAGCCCCCGGGAAGAGAGCTGGACTAAGCCCAGGCGTCGGCGCAACGCCCAATCCCGGTAGACCACAAAAACCAGGAAAACCAAAAAAAGGAGAACCAGGAGCAAGGCTATTTCCCGTTCTAAAAAGAAGCGAAAAAGGAAAGGGTTGTGCAGGGATAAGGAAAAACCGGTAAAGGTAGTGGCGATGAGAATAAGCAAACCGCCGTTCACCAGTTCCCGGCGGGAGGCGTTAAGGGCTTCCGGCAAGTGGCACTCCAACCATAAAGAAGGGAGGCGAAAAAGCAAAAGCGGTTTGTTATCTAAAGAAGCAAGAAAACGCCGGTTACGCCGTCGGTTGTTAATAATATCGACCATGGTTAAACAACCCAGGGTAACGGCTATAGGCATTAAATGCCACTCCCCGAAGTTGTAGCCAGTGTGGGGGTTGGTATAAGCCGGTTGGTCGACAATCCACCAGGCAAAGACCGCCAAAACCAGAGCATAAAATAGGAGCATAAAATCCCCTAACTGGCTCACTCTATGGGGTATAGCCACCTTTTCCAATAGGCGCTGTTCCCGGCGCCGGGCAGTGCGTTCCTTGTTGTGGGAGACGCGGCGAATGCGTACCCCTTCCACCGGCTTACGCACTAAAGGCTGCAAACGCAGACAAGCA
Organism: Symbiobacteriaceae bacterium; assembly: GCA_009779515.1. Lineage (GTDB taxonomy): Bacteria > Bacillota > JAAYKD01 > JAAYKD01 > WRDA01 > WREE01. The sequence continues at coordinate 2,340 of WREE01000015.1, read as the reverse complement.
GCTTTGGCTTGCTCCTTATACTCCTGAGGAAGGGGGATGGCACGCTCCAGCAACTGTTGGTACGGTCCTTCCCGCCAAATGCGCAGCAAAAGAACACCCCCCTGTTCTGCTGGGTAGGGGTTAAATTCGGCGGCTAGAAGGTGCACGTCTGGACGATCCCAGCGATCCAGACGCCCCCCCGCCAGGCAGGCATACTCACTGATGATAATTTCATCATCGGCCAGACAACGTCGCCCAAAGAAAACCCAGCCAAACCAGCAGACGGAAAGAACCGAGCCGCAGATCCAGACGATACTGATATAGCCGCGACTGATACCGTTGCGCCAAGCCAGCCAAATAGCCCCGCCAATTAAAGTAGTCCAGATAAGGATGAGCATGCCGTCACTGATGAGAGCCTGCACCGTCAGCAGAGGTTGCCGAAAAGTATGCAACGCTTCGCTGCGCAGTTGACAGCGCAGGAGGGTTTCCCCGCTTTCCGTGAGTCGTTTTTGGGCGCGCCAGAAAAGGTCGTTGAGAATGAGCTGCAGAGAGAGCGCGGCTATGGCGAGAAGAAAGACCAGGCTGCTATCGGTCATCAGCCAAATACCCGCCAGACTCACCCCCAGAACGACGGCGCTGACGGTGAGTCCAAAGAAACCTAAAGCTCTGGCTTGCTTTTGCATAATCTGTGGCATAGTTTACGATTCCTTCTTCGTAGTGTTAGCCTGGCGGCTACGCTCCAGCATACGTTGCTGAATCCGTTCCCGAGTAGCAGCATTCATCTCTCCCCGAGGGCGTTGACTGCTGCGAAAGACGGCATCTTGTTCCTGCAACCGCTGGCGTGCCAGTTGCTGCCTGGCTTCCAGTTGCAACTGCTTAGCGTAGCTGCGAGCCGCCGTAAGCATTTGAGACACCTCCAGTAACAGCGCCGCTTTTTGAGCAGGGTTAACCTGCCTCTCCTGGAAGATACCCCTAAGAGCAACCTCACGTATTTCCAGGGACACCATTTTATCTTCCACCATCCGCAGCACTACTAAGTGGCGCAGGTAGTACATGGTTACCTCGCCGCTGTACTCTTCACTCTCTGGCTGAATAAAGCGACGACGGCGCTCCAGCGCTCCCAGAGAGATTTGGCTTAACCCTTCCAGCAGTTCCTGCTGCTGACGCCAAACCTCCACTGCCTCGGTGTAGGGTAGGGAGGTAACCATCCTCTCAGCGGCAGGATCAAAGCCCCGAGGGACTGCCTTTTGGGCTTCCCAAAGCGCTCGCAGCGCTTCCGGGTCGGTATCGTAAATTTCGGTAAGGCGATCATCCTGACGCCAGGCGAAGGTAGCTCGCAAAACGGCGGGATCTTTATCGATCAGCTCCAACACCTCATTGGCATAACGAAGACGAAAGGCGGCTTTGATCAACTCAGGAGCGATATCAAAAAGCTCCAGGAGCTCATCCTCGCGCAGAGCTGCCAAGGTTTGGCGCACGGTTTCAGGATCGGTGTCGAAAAGAGCCTCTTCCAGCATTTGCTGGATAGTCTGCCGCACCTGGTCGGGGTCTACATCGAAAAGCTGCGCGAGCTCTTGGGCACTCCTGGCTGCCAGAGCCTGACGCACGACCATAGGGTCGATGTCAAAAAGATCCAACAGCTTTTGCTGCAACATTTCGGCCATACTGGCTTTAAGGGTATCAGGGTCGGCATCAAAAAGGTTATCGGCTTCCCGCTGTAACAGTATAGCTATAGCTTCCCGCACCGCATCCGGGTTGGTATCGAAGAGTTCTAACAGCCCGGCTTGCAGCCGGATAAATATTTGGTGGTGGATAAGTTGAGGATCCATATCGAAGAGCCCCCCTTGGGAAGAAGAGGAGGCAAGGTTAGTAGCAGGAGGAACAGATGGTCGGGTGCCGGCACTCGGCTGCCCAGCTATCTCCGAAGAAGGGGCGGCTGAGCCGGGGGGTGTTCCCCCTCGACCGGCTGTCGGAGCTGTTTCTCCTGAAAAGAGAGAGCCTCCCTGGGAGGTAAAAGTTGGCTCCCACGCCGGGGAAGCATCGTTTGCCACCACCGGGTCGGAGGTTGTACCCTCTTTTCCTGAGGGTGGTGCAGCCGGTTGGGTAGTAATAGTGCTGGAAGAGCGCATGGAGGCGAAGCGCTGCCTGATAAGGCCCCAGAGGGCAAAGAAAATAATCATAACTGCCAGGATAAGTACCGGCAGCGCCCCTTGTAGCTCCTCTACGAAAAGGGGAGGGAGTGCTACCATTAAAATACCACAGAGGAGCATGATTTGGTTGACACGGGTAGACTTTATAACCTTCACCACCTTCTACAGCTTCCACGACACCAGTGTATTTCCAGCCAAAGCCATCCTTTTC
>WREE01000014.1 GCA_009779515.1 Symbiobacteriaceae bacterium | reverse complement strand
TGTTCGGGCAGTTTTTTTTAACCAAACTCACCTCTTATATTATTTATACCATTCTGACTGATGAGGCTAACCGCGTTTATTCAATTCTTCCAACAGCTCGGCGGCGATGCGCCTTTTGCCGAGGGCGAAGGGTTCCCCGTCCCGGATGCTGCTGGGGTTACCCAGGCGCAAATACCCGGCTTCTTCGTTAATTTGGATTGGGACAAAAGATAGATGGCGCTTAGTTTTATCGTAGTAGTATTTATCCAGGTTGATAAAGCCGGTATACATAGCGCTCATCTCTTGGTCATCACTGGTGTAGTCGATATCGGGGAAGAGCAGCAGATGTTCTTCGTTGAGTAAGGCGGCGATACTTTCCTTGAAAGATATATGCAAAGTTTTTTGGGAGTTACGGTAGACAGGAATAGCTCGCATGGCAGTTGCCAGACGGGAGACATAGTGGGAGGCAACAAAGGCAGCGCCTTTAGCCAAAAGAGGTGGCATTCTCATCCGTTGACTGAAGGTGTAGTCGGCATATTGGTGGTAGCAGCTTTCGAGGTCGCAGAAGACTTCATACATCCAGAGGCGTACCGGAAAGTTGAGCCAGACCATGGCACCCAGAGCTCCCCGCAGGTTTTGATGATGCCCCACCAAGACCACCGGTGGGGTGGGTTCTCTATCTTGCACCTGTAGCCTGGGGAGACGCAGCTTAAGAACGCCTCGGGTGAAGTAGAAGAAAGCACCGTAAGGGTTGGGCTCTTCATGGCTGCGGCTGAAAAAGTTACGGATAAGGAGCATGGTTATTTTGGCAGAATCGCGCACCGCTTTAAAGTGGGAAGCACGATTTTCGTCTATGTAGATAGTCTCAATAGGCACCTGGCGCATAGGTAGGCGGCGCCGTCTAGCCTGAATGAGCATATTCATTTCGTATTCAAAGCGTTCGCCGCGGATATGAACCATCCAGGAGAGATCCCGGCGGGGAATACCCCGCAGACCGGTTTGGGTATCCCGGATAGTGACGCCATACAAGAGCTTAAAGGCGGCACTGATGGAACGATTGCCGGCAAAGCTCTTCCAGGGGGTACTGTCGCGGGAAAACTGCCGCACCCCTAAGATAAGCTCCTGGGGGTGAGCCATCAGGGCGGCAGCGATACGCCGAATATCTTGTGGCGAATGCTGCCCATCGCTATCGGCAGTAACCACCCCCACAATATGAGGGAGGTTTTGGGCGCAGTAGGCAAAGGCCGTCTTTAAGGCAGCTCCTTTGCCCAGGTTAACTTCGTGTTCCAGGATGGTAACCTGGGGGTAATGACGGAGATGGTCGAAGATATGACGATGTTCGGGAGCGCTGCCATCGTTAACAATAACAATATGCTTTTCCCGGTAACCAATAAGTTCATCTACCAGGTCGATCAGACGTTGGCAGGGATCCAGGGAGGGAATGACCAAGGCATAACTCATGGGGATCGCTCCTTGTGGTATATATAGCGATTATAACATATATGTGTGTTCATTTTATGAACGAAATGGCTTTGGGTACCCAGCCGCTGGTTTTAGCAATTTGTTCCAGTTTGCGCAAGCGGTGGTTAACTGCCGATTTCCCTAAGGAAAGCTGGTCGGCTATATCTTGCAGGGGAAAACCTGGCTCTTCCAAACGGGCTTTGGCTACTTGCTGCAACTCCGGCGATAGCTGGGGGAGGATATGCTCCTTTTGCAGCCAGGTTATGGCATCGCACTGGCGCATCCCGGCTTCCCAGGATTTGTTATCGTTATGCATCATGCTATTCATACTGCGCACGGTCTCATTGTGGAGATCTTTTTTTAAGGTCGCATCTTCGAAGAGCAGACGCTGGCGCATGGCGCCCATACGAGTAAGGAGGTCGCCAATGCCTTTGCGGTCTTTCAGGTAGACTACCTGGCTTCCTTTGCGGGTGATCTGTCCAGGGTTAATGTGAAAATGCCTCAGCACTTGGCAGAGCACTGCGGCGTGGCTGGGACTCTCCAGCACCAGCTCCAAATGGTAGGACTGGCGCTTGGGATCGCTCATGGAACCTCCTGCCAGAAAAGCGCCACGCAGGTAAGCCTGGCGGCAGCAATCTCTGGTTATAAGGGGGAGGCTGGTGTCATCCGGGTGCAACTGCCGGAGCAGGTTAGAACACTCTTCTTTGCCGGAAACTTGCACCACATATTTAGACTTCTTCCGCTGCCGGTGCTCCACCGGCTTGAGAGGTAGCTCGAGGGGTAGTCTAAACTCCTCAGCGAGAATACGATAAGTGCGGCGAGCGACAGCCCCTTGCGTGAAGTGGAAGGAGAGGGTATAACTGTCAGGGGTTTCCTCTACACTGCCACATATATCTAAAATAGCTGCCAGCTCTGCTCGCAGGCAGTGAGATAGTTTAGCGGGGTTACGGCTCAGTTCCTCTTTGATGTCGCTGGAGAAGGACAAAAGGTGCCCACCTCCTTCTTCTAGGTGTTATCGCGCACCAACCATCCCTTTTTGAAAACTTGCTGCACGTGGTTGAGACCAAAACGGTAAGGGAGGTAAGCTAAGTTCGGGATGTCGCAGAGGATAAAGTCTGCCTGCTTACCCACTTCGATACTTCCTATCTTGTCTGCCATCCCTATGGCGTGAGCGGCATTGATGGTGGCGGCTACGATAGCTTCGGCGGGAGTGAGTTTGAGATACAAACAAGCCAAGGTAATAACCAGCTGCATATTATCACAAGGGCAGGAGCCGGGGTTGACATCGCTGGCGAGGGCGATAGCCATCCCTTGCTCCAGCATAGCCCGAGCAGGGGCGTAGTGCCCGGCAGCCAAGTTTAGGGAAGTGGCAGGAAGGCAGACCCCTATGACGCCTGCCTTGGCCATGGCGGCAATACCTTCCGCGTCGGTTTGCAGCAGGTGGTCTGCCGAGATAGCCTTAAGCTCTGCCGCCAGCTGGGAACCGCCGCCGGAGGAGAGTTCGTCGGCGTGGAGCTTGGGGCGCATACCGTAGTTTTGCGCTGCCTGGAGGATAAAACGGGCTTCGGGGACGGTGAAAACCCCTTCCTCGCAGAAGACATCGCAAAAGGCAGCTAACCCTTTGGCTTGGGGGAACATTTCGGTGATCATGAGCTGGATATAACCCTGTCGATCCTGAGCAAACTCCGGGGGAATAGCGTGAGCCGGCATGAAGGTCGCCACCAGCTCCACGGGGTAATTCTGGCTCAATTCGGCGATAACCTGGAGCTGCAGCAGCTCCGTGACAGTGTTTAAGCCGTAGCCGGTTTTCACCTCGGCGGTGGTGGTGCCGTGACGCAGCATGTTGGTCAGGCGGCCTAGGCTTTGACGGATAAGTTGCTCCTTGCTAGCAGCCCGAGTTTGCCGTACGGTGCTGAGTATGCCCCCGCCCTGGCGTAGAATCTCCAGGTAGGGAACCCCTTGGAGCTTTAGGTCGTATTCGTGAGAGCGGTCGCCGGCGTAAACCAGGTGGGTATGGGGGTCAACAAAGCCGGGAAGCAGCATCCGTCCGCCGACATCGTAGGAGTTGGCAGCGTCTTTCAGGAGGTCTGGAGCATCGTCCCCGGGAGCAATCAGGACGATAACACCGTCGTTGATGGCTACAGAACAGTTGTAGATAATACCTGCTTCCTTTAGGGCTTCCCCTTTGGCAGGGGTAGCATGTCCCTGGCAGGTCACTAAGGTGCCGATATTGTGGAGGACAAGGTCGTAATTCATACTTATTTACCCTTTCAGGCGGTTCTCCAGGATTTGCTCTTCGTCAAACTCTTCGACCTGGAGGTACCACAAAGCTGCTTCGATGAGGGCTTGTTGGGGGAGTAAGCCGATAATCTCCGAGGCGAGGATATTCACTCCGTAGCGTGCCGCTTCGCGTTTGATAAATTCGAAGGTGTGGTGCAAGGAAGTACCTTCAAAGTCTACCAGGTTCATGGATACTTGGGCAATATTCCGCTCCTCCAACATAACCCCCAAAGCTTTGACATGCACGAAGCCTCCCGAGGAGCCTCGTACTTTGCGAGCGATCGCACGGGCGATGTCGATATCATCGGTTGCTAAGTTAACATTAAAAGCCACCAGGGCTTTACGAGCGCCGATAACGATGGCACCAGCCGTGGGATGGAGGACTGCTTCCCCAAAGTCCGGATGGCGTTCCGGCTCTTTGATGCCTTGGATGAGCCCCTCGTATTCGCCACGACGCACATCTGCCAGGTTACGTCGGTTAGGGGTGCGAGCAGCGCTTTCGTAAAGATAGACGGGGATTTTAAGCTCCTGGGCGACTTTGGCACCCAGAGCTTCGGCGAGCTCCACACATTCGTCGATATCCACTTCGGAGATAGGGACGAAGGGGACAACATCGGTAGCGCCCAGACGAGGGTGTTCGCCGGTATGGGTAGTCATGTCGATGAGGCGGGTAGCCACTTCGATGGCGTTATAAGCACCTGCCAGGACTGCCTCCGGTTCACCCAGGAAGGTGACGACGACCCGGTTGTGGGAGGGGTCGGGGGCGGAGTCTAGGAGTTGACAACCGGGTGTGCGGCGAATAGCTTCGAGAATTTCGGCAATAACTTCCGGGCGGCGCCCTTCGGAGAAGTTGGGGATACATTCCACCAGTCGTGGCATAAAAACACACCTTTCTTGGCTGAGGGTTGGTTAGACTTTAGAGAGGGGAGCAGCTTTTTGTCTCGTGAGTTGGAGTTACGGGTTGGTTAACTCCCGGCGGGTAATTAACTCTCTTACGGCAGCAATGTCCGGAGCAATGATGCGGTCGGTGAGCATAGCAGGCACACGAGCCCGGATGGCGCGGTAGACCCCTGCGGTTTTAGCGCCTAAGGAAGCCGGGGAGCGCAGGTCGATAGCCTGGCAAGCCGCCAGAAGCTCAGTAGCTAGGACATTTTGCGTGTTGGTGAGAATTTGGCGAGCTTTACGGGCGGCGATAGTCCCCATAGAGACATGGTCCTCCTGGTTGCCGGAACTGGGGATGGAGTCTACACTTGCAGGATGAGCCAGGACTTTGTTTTCCGAGACTAGAGCTGCCGCCGTGTACTGGACAATCATGAAGCCGGAGTGCAAGCCGCTGGTTGGAGCCAGAAAGGCAGGAAGCCCGTTGGAGAGGGCAGGATTAACCAACCGTTCCAAGCGCCGCTCGGAAATATTGGCTAATTCGGCTAAAGCGATGCCTAAAAAGTCCAGGGCGAGGGCAATGGGTTGCCCGTGGAAGTTGCCTCCGGAAATGGCTTCCTCCGTAGCAGCAAAGATGAGAGGGTTATCGGTGACGGCATTTAGCTCGTTAGTGATTGCTGTTTGCACATAGCCCAGAGCATCGCGACTGGCGCCGTGAACCTGGGGTATACAGCGTAAGGCGTAAGCATCCTGCACGCGAGGGTGAGGAGGCTGTGAAAGATAGCCGGAGTTGGCAGTATATTCCAAGAGCTTAGCGGCGACATACTGCTGCCCGGTCTGTTGTCGTAAGCGGTGAATACGGGGGTCGAAAGCATCGACACGCCCTTCCAGCGCCTCTAAGGTGAGAGCGGCTGCTAGGTCGGCAATCTCTAAAAGATACAGGGCATCCCAGGTGGCAAGAGCGCCTAGAGCAGTCATGCACTGGGTGCCATTATTCAGGGCTAACCCCTCTTTAGCTTGTAGCTTAATGACCGGAAGCTCAGCGCGTTGCATCGCTGCGCCGCCCTCCAGAAGCTCACCCTGATAGTAGGCCTCTCCTAGTCCCAGCATAGGCAACACCATGTGGGAGAGAGGGCAGAGGTCACCACTGGAACCGAGAGAACCTTGGGAAGGCACCACCGGAGTAACCCCTTTCTGGAGCATCTCCAGGAGCAGGGCGATAGTCTCCGGTTGCACCCCCGAGAAGCCTTGCGCCAGGGATTGGGCGCGGAGCAACATCATGGCGCGCACCACTTCGGTGGGAAGAGGCGGTCCCACCCCGCAAGCATGGCTGACGATGAGGTTGTGCTGTAGCTCAGCACTTTCTTCCGGGGAGATACTCACTTCGGCAAACTTGCCAAACCCGGTAGTAATGCCGTAAACCACTCGTCGGCTGGCGATCATATCTTCTACGGCCTGGCGGGCGCTGATGATGCCCGGGACAGCTTCGGGATGAAGGGCTACCGGCGCCTGGTGACGAGCCACCGCTACCACCTCTTCCAGAGTGAGAGAGGTAGTACCTATCATTACTGTGGGCTGATGATGGTCAGACTCCAAATACATCACCTACTTTTGTTATATATTTTTAGGGTTTTTTCGGGCAGGGCAAAGCAGTTCGGTTAGATTAAGGTAAGTTGGTCGGTTTCGCTGAGCTCTTTTAAGCAACCGGCTTTTTGCAGCACATCGATTACTGCCCGGTTAATTTTGGCTTTTAAGCGTAAATCTTCAATGGAAGTAAAGGGCTCCCCGGCTCTGGCTTCCACAATATTTTGCGCGGCACTTGCTCCCAAGCCAGGGAGCGCAGAAAGGGGGACGCGCAAACCTTCCTCTTCGACCAGGTACTTGGTGGCGTGAGAGATATAGAGATCCACCGGTAAAAACTTAACACCTCGGGCACAGGCTTCGCAAGCTACTTCCAAGTGGGCCATCTGGCTTGCCTCTTTAGTCGTAGGGTTGTTGTTGTTGTCCTTGACCTTTTTTTTAAGATCCTCTAACTCGCTATTTAGCGTGCTGTAGCCTTGGACGGCTAAACTGCCATCGAAGCCATCGTTACCCCGAATGGAAAAATAGGTGCTGTAAAAGGCTTGCGGGTGGTAGACCTTATACCAAGCGATGCGCACTGCTGACACCACATAGGCAACCGCATGGGCTTTGGGAAAGAGATAAGTAATTTTTTTGCAGCAGTTAATATACCACTGGGGTACCTGGTGAGCTTGCATTAGGGCTTCATCTTCAGGGGTAACCTTGCCGGTGGGGCGTCGCACCGCTTCCATAATATAGAAAGCTCTGTCCCGAGCAACCCCTTTACTGAGCAGATACTCCATAATGCTGTCCCGGGAGGAGATAGACTCGGCTAACGTGGTAGTGCCGTTTTTAATAGCATCTTGAATATTTCCCAGCCAGACACCGGTGCCGTGGGAAAGTCCGGAGATACGCACCAAGTCGGCAAAGTTTTGCGGTTGGGCATCTACCAGCATCCCTCGCACAAAGTTCGTACCAAATTCTGGCACCCCTAAAGTTCCGGTGGTAGAGCGGAAACGCCCTTGATATGCTAAGGCTTCACTGGAGGTGAAAAGGGAGAGGACTTTAGGGTCGCTTAAGGGAACGGTACGTCCGTCGATGCCGGTAATATCTTGCAAATGCCGTAGGACAGTGGGGTCGTCATGTCCCAGAAGGTCGAGCTTGAGCAGGCAGTCGTGAATAGCTTCAAAGTCGAAGTGGGTAGTGATAATGTCCGAACCTTTATCGTCTGCCGGATGCTGCAGGGGGGTAAAGTCGTAGATGGAAAGCTCGGCAGGTACCACCATGAGCCCTCCCGGGTGTTGCCCGGTGGTGCGCTTAACTCCAACAATTCCTTGCGCCAAGCGACCGGCTTCGGCTTTACGTTTGGTGAGTCCTAGCTTTTCCAGGTATTTCATGGCGAAGCCAAAGGCAGTTTTTTCACCAATGGTGGAGATGGTGCCGGCGCGAAAGACGTTCTCTTTGCCCAGCAGCTCCTCGCAGTAGCGGTGAGCTTCGGCATGATATTCACCGGAAAAGTTAAGGTCGATATCTGGAACCTTATTCCCTTCAAAACCCATAAAGGTTTCAAAGGGAATATTGAAACCCTCCTTGCTAAGGGGGGTAGAGCAGTTGGGGCAGTAAGCGTCGGGAAGATCGGCGCCACAGTCGTAGTTCTCCTGTTGGGAAAAGTCGCTGTAGCAGCACTGCGGGCAACGGTAGTGCGCTGGCAGAGGGTTGACCTCGGTGATACCAGCGAAACAAGCTGCCAGGGATGAACCTACTGAACCCCGGGAGCCTACCAGATAACCGGCTTCCAGGGAGTTCTGCACTAACTTGTGAGCAATAAAGAAGGTAACGGCATAGCCGTAGCCGATAATGCACTGCAGCTCGTGTTGCAGCCGCGTTGCCACTAGGGGTGGCAGAGGGTCTCCATAGCGCTTGGTGGCGGTTTCCTCGGTTATGCGTCGGAGTTCGGTGTCGGCATTCTCTAAAGTGGGTGGGAATAGTTTGTTGGGGATGGGGGATATGGCTTCGACCTGGGCAGCCACCTCCTGGGTGGCGGTGACCACCACCTGGTAAGCCGTCTCTTCGTCCAAATAAGCGAACTCGGCTAACATCTCCGGAGTGGTGCGCAGGTAGAGCATGGCGCCGTCATCGAGCTGGTCGTAATCCTGACCGGTTTGTAACACTTCCCGGTAGATAGCTTCTTCGGGGTGAACAAAATGAACATCGGAAGTAGCAACGACAGGTTTGCCCAGCTCTTGACCAATGCTAATAATGGCTTGATTAATCTCTTGCAAAGCCTCGCTATGGGGTAAAGGGTTATTTCCTTCTAATAAAAAGTGCAAATGCCCTAAAGGGAGAACCTCCAGGTAATCGTAGAACTGTGCCAGTTGCTGCGCCTTAGCAATAGCTTGAGCAAAATCAGTGTTGTAGCCTTCGTACAGGGCGCGGTAAACCTCCCCGGCGGCGCAGGCGGAGCTTAGTAGTAAATGCTCTCGGTGTTCCTCCAGCAGTCGGCGGGGGATACGGGGACGACGGTAAAAATAGTTCAGATGAGCTTCGCTCACCAGGCGGTAGAGTGCTTTAAGTCCCGCTTGGTTCTTCGCCAGGAGGTTAAGATGGTAATAACCGCCACGCTCCCCCGGGTTGTCGACTAAGTATATTTCGCAGCCGTAGAGGACCTTTATCCCATAGGTTTTGGCCGCTGCCATAGCTTCGGGAAAAGCCTGTAGGACGCCGTGGTCGGTAATAGCAATGGCACTATGCCCAAAGTGAGCCGCAGTGGCGATAAGGTCGGTGACGTTACAAAGAGCATCCATACTGCTCATCTGGGTGTGGGCGTGCAGTTCCACCCGTTTCCCCTCCGGGGGAGCCTCATCGCGGCGCAGAGGAGGGGCGGGATATGAGGTGAGGCTATCTGCCAGGAGGACTAGCTCCTCCTCCCGGGCATCTTCGCTTAAGGTTCCTCCTACCAGGAGCCAGGTGCCTTTATCGATGGCATCCAGGCGGTGGTTGCTCACATCGCTGCTTGAGGAGCGCCCCCTTCCCGTGCCCGGGGAGATTTTCACTGTTAAGGAATCGCTGCCGTCGGTGATATCGAAGCGGTAGTTGCTTATGCCGGAGTTGCGGCTGGTAAAAACCGTTTTATAGAAAACCTTGCCGCAGACCACCACTTTACCTTTGCGCCCCTCTACCTCTTGCAGGGGGATAGGTTTTCCTTTCGGCTTGCTGCCGTAGTAGATATCTTGGGGACTGTTTTGAACAGTGCTCTGCTGCAGGTCGGCGAGGAACGCTTCTTGTTGGGAAGCTGCTTCCCGGCGCAAAAGCTCCTGCTCTTCAGTAAAAGAGGAGATAAACTCCTGAGGGGTGAGGGGTTCGGAAGGTTCTGCTACCAGCGGTGATGGAGGGGCTGGTGCTGTCTCCTCTTCCCCGGGTATCTCGAAGGGGATTTCCCATAAATCTTGGTCTGCGACTGGCAACTCGGGCAAAGGCTCGGTGGCAGTTTCGGCCACCGGTGCTGCCGAGCTCTCCAGGGCTACCTCGATCTGAAACTCTCCTGCCAGTTTGCTTAAGTGTAAGCTTAGCTCCCGGAGCTCCTGCTCCCTTAAGGGAGGAGCGTTAGCTCTGCCCTGAAGGAGGAGACGCCACTGGCGGGCGTCGAGTCGTACGACGACTTCCAGTGGCACATAACCCTCCGGGAGAGCTTGGCGCAGAAGGTCGCTAAGCTCCTGGGGCTTGGTGTTAGACATGAACGGCACCAGGGAGTTTATCCAACCCCAGGCGAGCTAAAGTGCCGAAGGTGGGAACCCCTTCTGCACTCCAACCCATCATTTCGTAGTAGGTGGTAAGAGCGCTATCGAAGGTTTCTTTATCCAGGGCATGACCGTTGAGGGAGGCTAAAGGTTCAAAGAAACGCTTTTTCAGATAGTCGTCCCGAGCGGTAAACCCTTCCCGCAGGTTGAAGAGGCGGCAGAGGGTAGCGACACGCTCGGTGGCATCCATAATTTCATGGATAGAGATATTCCAGCCGGTAACCGCACGCAGAGCCTCTTCCAGTTGGACGGGAGTCCAAGACATAAAGTTACAAATTTCGGCCATGTTGGAAAAGTAGCGCCAGTTGGTTATTTGTTTGGTGTTATATACCTTATCGCTGGAAAGATCGCTGAGAGGTAAGGGCTGGCGCACACCAATAGCCCGCATATTTTCCAGGAAAGGACCCTCCGAGACAAGTGTCGTATCGTGGAAAGCGTGGCAATGGTCGGCGCCGGTGGGGGAGACAGCATAGCCTATGGAGAGGGCGCTCTTCAAGCGCGGCTCGTGCATGGGAATCTCCTGCCCTTTGCCTTCCATAGCAAACTCAATACTGTTTTTACCCACCTGCAAGGCAGCTTTTTTACTCCCCTGCGCCAGGAGGTCTCCCACGCCTTCGCGATAGGCGATCTTTTCGATTAAAGCAACTAAGCCGGCACCGTTGCCGAAATTAAGCTCAAGGCCATCGAGCTCTTCGGCAGTGAGAATTCCCCTGGTGTAGGCTTCCATCGCCCAGGCGATGGTCACGCCGGTGGAGATGGTATCTAAGGCGTAAGCAGCGCAGAGTTCGTTTCCTTTCATCACCGCTTCCAGGTCGTCGATACCGCAGCAGGAGCCCAGGGAGGCGAGAGTTTCGTATTCAGGACCGCCGTAGATAGGATCCACATTGTAGCGCTCATGAGCTTGCACCACCCTTTTGCAACGGATGGGACAAGCCCAGCAACCTTCTCGATCTATGAGGTATTTTTCGTTAATGGCGGTATGGGAGATATTGGCTGCTCCTTCGAAACTGCCTTCCTGGAAGTTGCGGGTGGGCAACCCTCCGGAGGCGTTTAAGCTCATGACGACGGAGGTAGTGCCGTATTCGTAGGAAGATTTGTTCATGCTCTCCCAGTTCTCCGCATACCAGCGAACCAGAGCCTGAAGTCTTTCCGGATGAGCAATTACCGGGGGGCGCTGTCCCCGTATAGCGATAGCCCTGAGCTTTTTGGAACCCATCACTGCTCCTAAACCGCCGCGACCGTAGAAGTGGGTGAGGTCGTTACAGATGTTGGCAAAGGCCACTCCGTTTTCCCCCCCGGGACCAATTTGGGCTACCCGAATCCGCTCGTCCCCCAGCTCTTTTTGTATCTGCTTCTCCACGGGAGCGGTTTTTTGTCCCCAGAGGTGTGCTGCATCCCGGATTTCTACCTGATCGTCTTTAATCCAGAGGTAAACCGGCTTGTCGGACTGCCCCTCGATGATGAGAGCATCGTAACCGGCTCTTTTAAGCTCGGCACCCCAGAAGCCTCCTGCCTCAGCATCGCTATAAGCTCCGGTGAGAGGAGACTTTGCTCCCACACTGTTGCGACCGCTACCTAAAAAGCTGGTGCCAGTGAGAGGACCAACAGCAAAGATGAGCTTGTTTTCGGGACCTAAAGGGTCGGCTTGGGGAGGCACCTCATGCCACAGGTAATATGCCACCAAGCCTCTGCCACCGATATATTTGCGGTAGAAGAGCTCACCTGGGCTTTCGCAGCTTACCGCCCCGGTGCTGAGATTCACGCGCAAGATACGATCCTGAATTCCGTAAGGCATAGGCTAAGATCCACCTTTCTTGTATATATAATAATATATTAACCACCATCTACCGGGCTATGGATAGTTAACTCTTCGCCGGGAGAGAGGCGGTAGTCCGGGGGGACGCGTTTACCTCCCACAGCATAAAACCAGATGGCATGAGCCGGGATGCCCAGCTGCTCGGCTACTTGGCTGACGGCCATACTGGCAAAGTTGCCGCCCAGGGTAGCCTGTTGCCCCGGCATGTAGTTTTGGCAAATTCCCAGGGCATGAACGGTATTTTCTACCATGGCCACCACGACCCTCGTATGGAGAAGCGCACTTCCACCCATTCACTCCATAGACCGTTGGCGTCCTGGGCGCGGTAGCGCACCACGTGGTTTCCCCCACCGTAGCTGTTCTGGCGGTTTTCCCATTCTTCAGCGGTGATGAGGGTGCCTTCGGGGGAGGTAGCCGAACCGTAGAAACGGACTGTCTCCCCGGCTTTGGGGCTTAAGGGTACCATGGTGAGGGTAGCCAGCGGTGGCCGACTGTTCACGGAAAAGAGGGTAATGGTGTCCCATTCTCCCCACAGTCCGTAACTGTCTTTCACACGGTAGCGGACAATGTGCTCCCCTAAGGTATAGCTAGTGCGCAGGTTTTGCCACTCTTCGCCAGTAATAGCGTCCCAGTCGGGGTCGTAGGAGGTACCCACTAAAGCCACCTGGGTGCTGGGGGTAATGATCATCCCCGGGTAGACGTTGATACGGGCTATGGGTGCCCGGTTAGGGGTGCCATCTTCCCTGTAGTTAGGGCTGCCTTTGGCTGGCGTAGTAGGTGGCTCTGTGGGGGCGACGGTTACCTCCTCTACGGGGGGGGGGGCAGGTTCCGTTGGCCAAGTGGGCGGCACTGCTCCCGGTGAGGTTACCGAGCCATCGGGATTGATAACCGAGCTGGGAGGGTGGACCACAAAGGTGACCATCTCCCAGGGGCTCCAAACTCCTCTTAAGTTTTGCACCCGCAAACGGATGGAATAAGTTCCAGGTACATTATAAGCTGCCATGCGACCTTGCCACTCTTCCTGGATGAGCAAGTCGCCGTCTAGATCGTAACTAAGGCTATAGACTTCCACCTCTTCGGGAGCCACAAACTCCCGACGGTTAGGTTCAATGCCGATAACTGCCACCGGAGCACGAGCAGGCTGATTGGAAGTTACATTTAAGGTTACCGCTGCCCACTCCGACCATTTGCCCCGGGCATTTTGCACTCTGAGGCGCACGGTGTGTACTCCCACCGGGTAGTTAGTGCGTTCATTTTCCCATTGATGACTAATAATAGCTTCGCCGTCAGGATCGAAGGAGTTTTCGTAAGTCCAGTTAAATTGGGAGGCGGTGGTGACTTCACCTCGAGGGGTATAACTGATAACTGCCACGGGACGCTGGATGCCATCGCCGATAAGCAGCTCTTCTCCTGCCCAGTCGCTCCAGACTCCTCGGGTATCTTGTACCCTAAGACGCAGCAGATGTCGGCCATCGGGGTAGTTATCCCGACGGTTAGCCCATTCCATTTCTACAACCGAAAGTCCGGCGGGGCTATGCCCGGAGCCGGTGATATAGCTAAAGTTAGTGCTTTCGGTAAAGGGTGGGGAGGCGTTTAAGTGAATCTGGGCTACCGGAATGGAGTTGCGGTCGATAACTTTTAATAGGCGCACTGCCCACCGACTCCATTGTCCCTGGGAGTTTTGCACCCGGTAGCGCACTGGGGTTTCACCCACCTCCAGGGAAGTATGGTGGCTGTCCCACTGGGCGTCGTTTAAGGCATACCCTCGAAGGTCGTAGCTATAATCGCCACTGAGGTTTAAGGCACCGGTGAGAGCGTAACCGTCCCGCTCATCGAAGGTAATAATGGCTACCGGGAGGGGGACGGGGTTCTGGGAAACTTCGGTGCGCACCAAAGAGCGGCTCAGCATGACTGTGCCGCTGCCGCTAAACATGCTAAAACCTAAGCCCTGGGTTTCGATACTCAAAGGTAGCAGGTAGATATCCAGTTTGCCAAAGGTAGCGCCTGGAGAGCTGAAATCGGCAGGAATCCAGCCGATCCCCTGGATGTAAGCCTCTACCCAGGAGGAGAGGGTGCCGGGAACAACGGTAGGGACATTATAACGGGCAATTTCGGCGGAGGTGATACGGTAGCCGTAAACCGTCCGGGCGGGGATACCAAAAAGGCGACAGAGTTGGAGGAAGAGACGTCCCATATCTTCGGGACCGTCGCCTAAGTCGAAGAGTCCGCTGGCAAAAGATTGCTTGGTGAGGTCGTGGAGGCGAGCGGCGCGTCCGGCATCGTTAGTTTCGCCGGCAGTGAGAGTGCGCGCCCGGGGCATGAGCATGGGGAGCTGTTGCTCCACCTGAAGCCAAGGGGTAAAGGAACGAGAGTCGCTCAAGCTACCACTGGCAGCCGCCAGGTTGTAGTCCATGTTAAAAAGCTCGGTGAAGACGGTGATGGTGCGTTTGTCGGCACCGTTCACCGGATAGACCAGCCCCAAGTTACCCAGGGCGTCGTTACTGGTGTTGGCATCGGTGGGAGCATCGTCTCCCAGGTAGTGGAAGTAGCCCATATCTTGCGCCAAAGGCACCCCCAGCAAGACTTCCCCCAGACCGCTGCCGAAACGCTCCACCTGATAGAGTAGTGAGAGGGTTACCTGGTTGGAGGCGGTATAGCTTCCCGAGCTGGGCGGCGCCATGACTGCGCTCCCCCAGACATATAAAGGTGCCATGAGCAGGGTAACTATTAAAGTCAGCTTAAGGGCGTATTTGTTAAAGTACTCCATGGGGACTATCCCCTCCTTGCAAGGGCTTTAAGCCAGTACCGTTTTCCAGTGGTTTTCGTCTAAAGTTTTGATGATTAACCCTAAGCAATAGGTGGTGTAGTCTAGGTTAGCCCAGACAATATCTTCTTCTTTGAGGCGGATTTCCGGCCAGCCATTTTTTTGAAGAGCGGCAATAGTCATGGCTTGAAAACCGTAGTGCCTTGCTGCCGTGGCATCGCTGCGGCGCTGCCTGGTGCTGTTAATTTCCAAGGGGGTAGGTAGGTTGCTGCCGATAAGATAGCCAATACCAGTGAGTTCATCGGAAGCGTTGATAGGGCGCGACCACCCCTCTTTGCTCACCATGGAGACTACCCCGCTCCCCAGGGAAGTGAGGTTGATAAAATAAGTAGCATCAGGGTCGAGCTTGAGCTTACGGATAAGATGAACAGTGCCCAGCATACCCACACGCCCGGAGCCGACAGCGGCGAAGAGCAGCTCAGTATGCTGACAAGGCGCTGCTGCCATATGAGCGGCGGCATCTACTAAAACCTGAAGCCCGGTAAGATTATCGTTGGCACAGTTAAGAGGTCGCCCGTGCATACGGTGTAGCAGGTAGATACCGCAAGTGCATAAAGAAAGAACCCCGGAGACGGTGCTGGCTCGCCACAGGAGGGATATTTGGTACCTAAGGCCGAAAATGTTGAGAATAGCTGCCGCAATGTAGAGGAGCCAGTGGATAAGGCGGGCAATATCGACTACTCCCATAAAATAGGGACCGAGGCGATCCAGCCAGGGGAGCTTGGCGAACAGGGGGAATACCCGCCGACTGTCGGCATTGGCGGTAACTACCACACGAAAACGAATTTCTTCCAAAGAAGGGATCTTGGCTACCACTGCTCGACCCCGGGCATTTAAAGCAAAAATTTTGTTGATGCCAGGCCAGAGAAAAAAGTCGGCTCGAAGAAGAATGAGCCCCAAAGTGACTAAAGCCAGTCCCAAAGGGATATTCACCACGAAAAAGACCGTTCCCAGAGGGAAAAAAAGGTAAGCTACGGCATAAAACCACTCCATGCCGCTGCAGCTGGCAAACTCCTCTTCGCTGGTGGCTATATTGTGGGCGTTAAATAGAGCCTGGATATGACGGAGAGCAGTAGTTTCGGCGGGGCTGGCAGCTAAGCGAGGCCCCCGGGGATAAAGAAAACGGACAACTGTTTGGGGCATATTATTGTTACCTTACCATCTCATTATTATATTGAAACATTCGTACTCAAGTATTCTCTTTCCTATTCCTCTTACTCCCGAAAAAACCCTTTATTTTTACAGCTTTAGGGGGCTTGAGCGATGAGCCGTTCCCCTCGCAGGACTTTTTGCAGGTAATAGCCGGTATAGGAATTGGCGGCGGTAGCGATCTCCTCGGGAGTGCCTACGGCGATAACCTCGCCCCCCCGCTCACCCCCTTCGGGTCCCAGGTCGATAATGTAGTCCGCTGTTTTAACCACATCCAAGTTGTGTTCAATGACCAAAACCGTATCCCCGTTCGTCACCAGGCGCTGGAGAACCTCCAGCAGGCGCTGGATATCTGCTAAATGTAAACCGGTAGTAGGTTCGTCTAATATATACAAAGTGCGACCGTTGCTGCGCCGGGAGAGTTCGCTCGCCAGCTTAACCCGCTGAGCTTCTCCTCCGGAGAGGGTGGTAGCCGGTTGTCCCAGAGTAATATAGCCTAAGCCTACATCGTACATAGTTTGCATTTTGCGGGCAATTTTGGGGATAGCTTCAAAGTAGGTGAGGGATTCTTCCACTGTCATGGCCAGGACGTCGGCAATGTTGGCTCCTTTGTAGCGCACTTCTAACGTCTCCCGGCTATAGCGTTTGCCTTTACAGACTTCGCAGGGGACATAGATATCGGGTAGAAAGTGCATCTCTATTTTGATGATTCCGTCACCTTTGCATGCCTCGCAGCGCCCACCTCTTACGTTGAAAGAGAAGCGTCCAGCGCTATAGCCCCGCATTTTTGCTTCGTTAGTGGAAGCAAAAAGGGTGCGGATTTCGTTGAAAACTCCGGTGTAAGTAGCCGGATTCGAGCGTGGGGTGCGTCCGATAGGGGATTGGTCGATAGCAATTACTTTGTCCAGCTGCTCCACCCCTAGAATGGTCTCGTGGAGACCTGGTCGGGTGTGGGCTCGATGTAGCTTGGCGAGGAGAGATTTCAGCAAAATTTCGTTAATCAGGGAAGACTTGCCCGAGCCGGAGACCCCGGTGATACAGGTGAAGATGCCCAACGGAATTTGCACATCAATACCTTTTAAGTTATTGGCGGCGGCACCTTTAATTTCCAACCAACGCTGGTTGGGGGGACGCCGCTTGGGGGGCATGGGAATTGCCAGCTCCCGGCTCAAGTAGCGTCCCGTGATACTCTCCGGGATGTGGCATATCTCCGAGGCGGTTCCCTGGGCTACAACTTCCCCGCCGTGTATACCGGCTCCAGGACCTATATCGACAATATGGTCTGCCGACCACATAGTTTCTTCGTCATGTTCCACCACAATAAGGGTGTTCCCTAAATCTCTTAGTTGCATTAAGGTTTGCAGCAGGCGTGTGTTGTCCCGCTGATGCAAGCCGATGGAAGGTTCATCGAGAATATAGAGAACCCCTACTAACCCCGAGCCGATTTGGGTAGCCAGACGGATGCGCTGAGCTTCACCCCCGGATAAAGAGCCAGAAGCGCGGTTCAAGGTAAGATACTCCAACCCCACGTTTTCCAGGAAGCGGAGCCGCTCCTCCACTTCGTTGAGAATGAGACGAGCTATCAAGAGATCCCGCTGACTGAGTCCCGAACGCACCTGATTAAAGAAGGCTAAGGCATTGCTCACGGAGAGCGCTGTTACCTGGGCGATATTTAACCCCCCAAAGGTAATAGCCAATACTTCCTTTTTCAGGCGCTTACCTTCGCAGACGGGGCACGGGTTAGACTGCATATAGCGCTCCAGCTCAAACTTGACTCCCTCAGATTCCGTCTCCCGGTAGCGCCTTGCCAGGCTGGGGATAACCCCTTCGTAGCGGGAGTTGAAGGTACTCTTACGCCCGTCCGGGGTGGTATACTCCATCCGGATCCGCTCGCTTTTACCGCCGTAGAGCAGCAGGTGCTGAATTTCCTCCGGCAGCTCCCCAAAGGGGGTAGACAGGGAGAATTTGTATTCTTTGGCGACTGCTGCCAACAACTGGGGATAGTAGCTCATGGTGGCTGAAGACCAGGGGATAATCGCTCCGTCTTCAAGAGAAATTTGGTGGCTGGGGACTACCAGGTCGGGGTCGAACTCCAGCTTATTGCCTAAACCGGTGCAAGTAGGGCAAGCGCCATAAGGGTTATTAAAGGAAAAGATGCGGGGGGATATTTCGGAGAAAGAGAAGTTGCAGTCGGGACAGGAGAAGTTGCGGGAAAAGAGGGTTTCCTCACCATCGACCACCTGCAGAGTAACTAAGCCTTCCCCCAGGTTTAAGGCGGTTTCCAGGGAATCTGCCAGCCGCTGCTGGAGATCCGGGCGGATAACGAGACGATCCACCACTACCTCCAAGGTGTGCCACTGATTGCGGTTTAAGCGAATATCTTCGGAGAGTTCCCGCACTTCGCCGTTAACCCGAATGCGGACATAGCCTTCCCGGCGCATATCTTCCAGGAGCTTGGTAAACTCACCTTTGCGCCGCCGCACAATAGGTGCCAGCACTTGGATGCGAGTTCCTTCCGGCAGGGTAAGGATTTGGTCGACCATCTGCTCCACCGTTTGCTGGCTAATCGGTTTGCCGCAGATAGGGCAGTGAGGCTTCCCTACCCGGGCAAAGAGGAGACGCAGGTAGTCGTAAATTTCGGTAACGGTAGCCACCGTGGAACGGGGGTTGCGGGAAGTGGTCTTTTGGTCGATGGAGATAGCAGGGGAAAGCCCTTCGATGGTATCTAGGTCGGGCTTCTCCATCTGTCCTAAAAATTGCCGGGCGTAAGCGGAGAGGGACTCCACATAGCGACGCTGCCCTTCAGCATAGATGGTATCAAAAGCCAGGGAGGATTTCCCGGAGCCGGAGAGACCGGTGAAGACAATGAGTTTATTACGAGGGAGTTCCAAGTTGATATTTTTTAAGTTGTGCTGCCGGGCGCCGCGTATAGTAATATACTCCTGCGTAGACATATAAAAAAGACTCCTTTTTCCAAGTATCTACTGTTTCTACAGCTTCTGATGCTTTTCCTTTGATAACTTTACAGCGGGAAATCCGGCGCCAGGACGAGCTGGGAGACTATGGCATCTGAGTTCTTCGCGCTTATGGGGTTGGCTAAAAAAATGCAGGATAAAGATGTGTTTGCGTCGTATAAAATGTTGTTACCTATCATCATTTCTAAGGAGACGATTTTTATGAATCTAGCCAAATTCCCCCGCCGTCGCTATACTGCGGGAGCCACTCCTATTGAGTATTTGCCCCGTTTATCCGAGCATCTAGGCGGACCCGACATCTTCTTTAAAAGAGACGATCTCTTAGGCTTAGCCGGAGGTGGCAACAAGACCCGCAAGCTGGAGTTTGTGGTGGCCGATGCTTTGGCCAAGGGGGCCGATACCTTAGTAACCTGCGGGGCAGTGCAGTCTAACCACTGTCGTCTCACCCTGGCTGCTGCTGTGAAAGAGGGGCTTAAATGCCATTTGGTTATTGAAGAGCGGGTTAAAGACAGCTACAACCCTGCTGCTTCCGGTAATAACTTCCTCTTTCGCCTTATGGGGCTAGGTGACGCTGATTTTACCGTAGTACCCGGTGGCAGTAATATGCTGGAAGAAATGCAAAAAGCAGCCGACAAATTGGCGGCTGCCGGCGCTAAACCGTATATCATTGTGGGTGGCGCTTCGAATAATATCGGAGCTTTAGGTTATGTCGCTGGAGCCGAGGAAATTCTGACCCAATGCTTCGATAGTGGTCTTAACCTTGACGCTGTAGTTACTACCAGTGGCAGCGGTGGCACCCATGCCGGTCTCATCGTAGGTTTTTTTGGCAACAACAGCCATATTCCCGTTTATGGTGTCAACACCAGCCGTAAAAACGAGCTGCAGATTCCTTTAATTCATGCTCTGGCTAACCGTACTGCCCAGTTGCTGGAGTTAAGGGAAGAAATCCCCTTAGAGGAAGTGCGTTGTCACGATGCTTACTTCGGCGCTGGCTACTCCCTGCATACCCAGGGGATGGAGGAAGCGGTTAAGCTTCTGGCGCGCAGCGAAGGTGTTTTGCTGGATCCTGTTTATACCGGAAAATGCTTTGCCGGCATGATGGATCTCATTAAGCAAGGTGTTTGGCAAAAGGGAGACAAAGTCCTCTTCCTTCATACCGGAGGCGCTCCCGGTCTTTACGCCTACGCCGATTACTTCCATCTTGTGTAAGGCTTATACTTAAATTAAATGCACTTTTTTGGCGACTTTGAAGCCGTCCACAATCGTATAGTTGCCGCAGCCTTTGTCTCCGAGGATGGTCGGGTGGAAGAACATTGGTTGATGAAGCCTTTTCTCTCCTTCCGCAAGCTGGATGGGATTTACGCTGAGCTATTGCCCTATACTAACCAGGAGTTGCTGGAGGCTCCCCTTTTGCGTCATAGCAGCTCCCGGTTTTATCGGGTCTTTAACCGCGCGGAAGCTTTGTGGTTTTATGGCAGCAGCGACCTGTTCTTTTTTCGCGACAGCTTTCCCGATAATCTCTCCCTGGTTGATGCCTTCGAGAATCGTTTTGTGGACGCCAAGATACTTATCGAAGAGATCTGCACCCCGGTATATATCCGTAATACCCGTACCGGACAAATGGTGAACTTTCGCAACATTGTCCCCTACCTGGAAGAACATAAAATTAACTCTCGCTTCGACCGCAATCTGCATTCGCAAATGAAGCAACATTTAAACCATTGGGCACTTCTTCTGGATCTTCCTGCCTCCCGCTGGCACCAGGCTTTAGCCTTGGATGAAGCTAAAATTGCCGAGGGGTTTACCCCAGTCACCTATGAGGAGATTCAAGCTATGTATAACCGCAGCAAGCAAATGCTGCACCCCCAGCAGCTTCTTCCCAAGGAGGTTGGCAGTGAACTGCGCGCTTTGCGCACCCGCTTAACTTTGGGCTACTTGAAGCGTACACCTGCTTCCCGTCTAGTCAAGCGGTTATCTGCCCGTATTGATGCTATTCTCACTATTCAAGGGCTGCGTCTCTCCGCTTCGAAAATGAGTTTAGAAAGCTTACAGAAGCTGATTATCGACCAAAAACTCCCTCTGGTTATTCAGGAGCTTTTCCAGGAGACAGGCATCTCTCGGGAACAGGGGCTGGCTCATCTGCGGAAAGAGATTGGGCTGGTCAATGCGGCCAATCTGCTCTGTCCTCAGGAGGTAGAAAAGATCGAAGGGGTTGCCCATAACGCCCTCTACGACAGCCGCCTCCTGCGGGTGGTAGTACTGGAATGCTTCCGCCGCCTGGAGCAGCTAAAACCCATCATTGGGGAGTTT
>WREE01000013.1 GCA_009779515.1 Symbiobacteriaceae bacterium | reverse complement strand
TTTTCGTATCGATACTATCTCTAACAACCTGGCCAACGTGGAAACCACCCGGGGTGCCGATGGGGAACCTTACCGTCGCCAGCAGGTCGTCTTTCAGGAGCGCCCTACGGCATACCCTGCCAGCTTTCATACCCACCTTATGCACCAGCTTACCTTAAAGCGCACCCGGGTTCAGCACTTTCCGGAGCAGCTGAAAAACCGCTCTGCTGTGGGAAGTCCTACAGTGGGGGGAGGAGTTAAGGTCGCCGATATCGTGCGCGACCCCAGCGAACTACGGCGGGTTTACGAGCCGGGTCACCCCGATGCTGACGCCGAAGGTTATGTCTCCTATCCCAACGTTAATTCAGTCTTAGAAATGGTAGATATGATCTCCGCTACCAGAGCTTACGAAGCCAATGTGGCAACTCACAACGCAGCCCGCAGTATGGCGCTGAAAGCTCTGGAGATAGGGAGGTAAAGTATGAGTAATATCAACAGTAGCGGCGCCTTGCGAACGGTGGCTTCCATCCCTCTCAGTAGCATCGAGGCTGCCTATCGCCAAGCCATGCCGAAGCAGAGCCCCCCTGTAGGCACCATAAACTTCGCCGAGATGTTAAAGAACTCCCTGGCAGAGGTAGAACAGGCGCAGCGTACCTCCGACAACATGACCGTAGCTATGCTGCTGGGTTCCGTAGATATACACGAAGCAACTGTTGCCATGGAAAAAGCTACTCTTACCTTACGTACCTTTATTGCGGTGCGGGACAAGATGCTGGAAGCTTACCAGGAAATTATGCGTATGCAGATCTAAGCGGGATAGCTATAGGGCGAGGTAGAAACTGTTACTTGGGGTGAGGGAATGGAAAATCCCATGGCGGCAATGTGGAGTCAAACCAGAGGGTTTTGGGGGTCGATGACGCGTCGGCAGCAAGTACAACTGGTGGTAGTTACCGTAGTCGGTTTGCTCACCCTGACGGTGCTTCTCCTTTTTGCTTTTCGCGTAGATTACGCTGAGCTGTACGTAAACATGGTGGCCAGTGACGCCGGAGAGGTTAAAAGTCTGCTGGATAGCAAGGGTGTGCCGACGCGAATCATTAATCAGCCAGATGGCAAGTTTACTATTCAAGTACCTTCCAGTCAGGTACCCGCCTTACAAGCGGAAATGGCGGGACTTATCAAACAGTCGGTAAATATTCTTTCGGTCTTGTCCGATACCAGCGTTTTTACCTCCGAGGCGGAGCGTAACTATCGGGTGCAGTATGGCACCGAAGGGAAACTGGTTACCGCTTATAAAACTATTAACGGGGTGCGGGATGCTGATGTAACGCTAAACATCAATCGCACCCCTCAAACCTATGGAGCGCCGCGCTCGGAATCTTCAGCCTCGATTATTCTCACCCTGGAGGATGGCTTTACCCCGGATGATGAGGCGGTGCGCGGCTGGGTCAACCTGGCAGCTCGAGCTGTCCCTAACTTGCCCATTGAAAATATTGCCCTTCTGGATCAAAATGGCTACCCCCTCTACGACCCTAACTCCCCGGCAACTACCATTACTGCCACCAACAAGCTGGTGGAGTTGGAGTCCATCCTGGCGCGCAACTTCCGGCGCCAGCTTACCGAGGAGCTAGGCTTTGTTTGGGGTTATAATAATGTACGGGTTTTAGTTAATGTGCAGCTCAACAACGACAGCTCTCTGGAAACCAAACGGGAGTATTTACCCGCAGATCCGGAAAACCCCACCTCCGGTTTTCTCATCAGTTCCGAATCAGCCTGGGGTAATACCGGCAGTGAATATATCGGTGGTATCCCCGGCACAACGGCGGATGTCCCCAATGTAGGCTCCTGGAACCAGCAAGGTGCTGGGGAAGCCGGCTCTTACTGGTATGAACTGGAAAACTATGATTACAGCGAATCTTACCAGGAAATCGCCCTGGGACCAGGCTCCACCCGCTCTATTTCCGCTTCAGTGGTGGTGAACTCTCGAGTAGTACCTACTACCCCAGAGGATATCCTTAGCTATATCTCCTTAGTGCGCACCTTTCTAGGCAAGAATGCCGAGGTAGCGGTGGTAGGCATTCCCTTTGTGGACTTTAGCGATCCGGCGGCAGCAGAAGCTGCTGCCCGACGCACCTTGTTGCTCAATGTAACTTATGCTTCCCTGGCGGTGGTAGCCCTTCTGGCTATACTCATCTTCCTCTGGCGTTACCTGGCAGCCCGTCGCCGTCGCTTAGCTGAGGAAGATGTGGAAATGATGCGCATGTTAGCCACCCAGCAGCAGGTGCATTTACCCGATAGTCAGCCTTCGATCCAGGATAAGCAGCGCCTGCAAATTATGGACGAGCTCAACCGCCTAGCGCTTAACCGTCCTGAAGAGTTTGCCAAACTGGTCATTGCTTGGATGGAGGAAGGCTAGGTTTAGCATACCTACAGCTGTTGCGGTAATTGGTGAAGTGAAAACGATCAGAGGTGATAGCTTATGGATATAGGGCAGAGTAAAACCAAGCCTCGGGCTAGTCAACGGGCGGCTATGCTCATGGTCTCCCTGGGAGCCGACGCCTCAGCTAAGGTTTTTCAACACTTCAGAGAAGAGGATGTGGAAACCCTCACCCTGGAGATTGCTAACTTGCGTAAAGTCTCGGAGCAACAGCGTGACGAAGTCCTCTACGAGTTTTATCAGCTCGTTCAAGCTCGGGAGTTTTTAGCCCAGGGTGGTATCGGCTACGCCAAAGGGGTTCTGGAAAAAGCTTTTGGCGATAGCAAAGCCAACGATATTATTAATCGCTTAACCGCTTCCCTCTTGGTGCGACCCTTCGATTTCGTGCGCCGAACTGACCCGGCCCAGCTTTTATCTTTTATCCAAAACGAGCACCCCCAGACGGTAGCTCTCATCTTGGCTTATCTCGATCCCGACCAGGCGGGAATTGTCCTCTCGGGGCTGCCTCCGCACTTGCAAGTGGATGTGGCACGGCGAGTCGCCATCATGGAACGTACCTCACCGGATATTCTGCGCCAGGTGGAGACCGTTTTGGAACACAAGCTAACCACTTTAGTCACCAAAGATTTTACCATTGCTGGAGGTATAGACGCGGTAGTGGAGCTGCTCAATCGCGTCGATCGGGCAACAGAAAAAGTTATTTTGGAGAATCTGGAAATTCAAGACTCCGAGCTAGCAGAAGAGATCCGCCGCCGTATGTTTGTCTTCGAGGATATTATTCATCTTACCGACAGAGATATTCAGCAGATGATGAGAATTGTGGAAATTGCCGATGTGACCGTGGCATTGAAGGTCTGCAGCGAAGAGGTGCGGGATATGATCCTGCGCAATGTCACCAAGCGCGTCGCCGATATGATCAAAGAAGAGATGGAGTTCATGGGACCGGTGCGGATGCGGGATGTGGAGGCTGCTCAGCAAACCATCGTTCAAGCTATCCGTCAGTTGGAAGACCAGGGTATTATTATTATCTCCCGGGGTAGCAAGGGGGAGGATATGCTTGTCTAGGCTCATTAAGGCTACTTATGTGCGGGTAGAAGAAACCCCGGTGGCTTTGGAAAACCCAGTTTTCGCCCCTTCGGACTTAGATTCAGACGATGACGAAGCTACTCGCTGGGAAACCCAAATCGAACGTGAGGTGCAGCGCCGTCTCAACCTACGCAGTGAACGCATCCGGGAAATTGAGCGCAACTTAGAGACAAGACGACAGGAGCAATTGGCAGAGATTGCCAACTCTGCTGCCCAGACCAGACAAGAGCTCCAAGTTCTTCGGGAAGAGGCGGAGCAGGAGCTTGCTCAGCTTCACCAGCAGACGTTGGTCAAAGCCGAGGCGGAAGGGTTTGCCAAGGGTCACCAGGCAGGCTACGAGCAGGGATACGGGGAAAGTCAGTCTGCTACCGAGAATATGCACCGGGAAGCGCTGGAGATGCTGCAGGAAGCAGCCCGGGAAGCCGAGAGGCGTGTTCTCGAGGGGGAACACCGTATGCTGGACTTAACCTTTGCCATTTGCCATAAGGTGTTGGAAATCAGCCTAACCCAGCAGGAGGAGCTGGTTTTGCAGCAAATTCGTTTAAGCCTGGCGCAGTTTCGTCAGGCGCCGCAAGTTATTATTAAGGTTCCTCAGAGCCGTTACCAAAAGGTTTATGAGAATTTGGCTAATCTTAAGGAAGAGTTTCGCCAGATCGTCACCTTGGATTGTTTGGCAGACCCTTCCTTACCTCTTACAGACGTAGTCATCGAAAGCCCCTTTGGCATGATGGAAGTTCGCTATGATGCTCAACTCTCTATACTCCAGGAAGCTTTACACCAACTGGTGCGGGAGCAGATGCCATGAGTCAGCTCCAACAAGAGGGAAGGGTTAATCTAAGGGATTTTGCTTACCTGCCTCTGCTCTATCGGCAGCGTATACTGCAGACTCCCACCATCCGCATGATAGGTCATGTGGAACAAATCGTTGGTCTCACTATCGAAACCAGAGGACCACAAGCACTCATCAATGAGCTTTGTTATGTGGAAAGTGCCGATAGAGATCGCGAAATTCCTTGCGAGGTGGTTGGCTTTCGCGGCGACCGCATGATCCTCATGCCTTTAGCCGATATGACCGGCATTGGTCCCGGCTCCTCGGTTTATGCCACGGGCGGGGTTTTACAAGTGCAAGCCAGTGAGGCGTTGTTGGGTAGGGTGCTGGACGGTTTAGGGCACCCCATAGATGGTAAAGGCATAATCGAAAGCGGGGAGTCGTTGCCTATCTACAACAACCCTCCTCATGCTTTGCAGCGTCCCCGCATTACCGAATCTATTGCCACAGGTATTCGGGCGATCGACGGTATGCTTACCTGCGGTAAGGGACAGCGGATAGGCATCTTTGCTGGTAGTGGGGTAGGAAAGAGCACTCTCCTGGGGATGATTGCCAGGAACACCAACGCCGATGTCAACGTGGTAGCTTTAGTAGGCGAGCGGGGGCGGGAAGTCAACGAGTTTATCGAGCGAGACTTAACCGAAGCTGGTTTAGCGCGTTCGGTAGTGGTGGTTGCCACTTCCGATCAGCCGGCTCTACTCCGTTTGAAAGCCGCCTTTGTTGCCACTACCATCGCGGAGTATTTTCGCGACCGGGGTCTCGACGTTATGTTAATGATGGACTCCGTAACCCGCTTTGCCATGGCGCAGCGAGATGTGGGGCTCTCCATGGGGGAACCGCCAGCTACTCGGGGCTACACCCCCTCGGTCTTTTCTCTGCTGCCCAAGCTGATGGAACGTGCCGGCATGAGCGACCGAGGTTCTATCACCGGCTTTTACAGCGTTTTGGTGGAAGGCGACGATATGAATGAGCCTGTCACCGACGCTTCCCGCTCCATTTTAGACGGACATATTGTTCTCTCCCGGCGGTTGACCAACCAGGGTCACTACCCAGCTATCGATGTTTTAGCCAGTATCAGCCGTCTGATGACGGAGGTAACCTCGGATAATCATCGCGAGTTAGCCATACGCATGCGTTCCTTAATGGCTACTTACAGCGAAGCAGAAGATCTAATTAATATTGGTGCCTATGTGGCTGGAAGTAACCCGGCTATCGATGAAGCTGTTGCTCTCCACAACGCTATCGTGCAGTTTTTGCAGCAAGGGATCTTCGAGCAATCTACCCCAGCCCAGTCTTTGGAGTATTTAGCCAAGGTGTTGGGGTAACAGGTAAGGCTAGTCGGAGGTGAAAGCATGTCGTTTCGGTTTCGCTTTGCCCGCTTAAAGAGTATTCGCGAGTTAGAAGAAGAGCTGGCAGAGCAGCGCTTGGCGCTGGCGCGTCAGGAAGAGGAGCGCCAGGCTTTACGACTACACCAGGTGTGTCAAGTGGAAAAGGCTGCTTTAGCCGAATTTGCCGCTCCACACCAGGGGGAAATTTTAGAGTTGGAACTGGAAGCCAGATATTGTCACGAAACCACCTTTTCCCGCTTGCAGCAAACAGAGGTGGTGCATCAAGCTGTGCAGCAGGTAGAGTGCGACCGGCAAGATTTACTGCACCGCAGGCAAAAGGTGGAGGTTATGCAGTCGCTGCACGATCGTCACCGGGAGCAGTTCCTTTACGAAGATAGTTTAGCGGAACAAAAGGTTTTAGATGAGCTGGGGAGTATGCAGTACATGCGCCAAGCTAAGAAGGGGAGGTGAGTCTGGTGTCCACACGCCCTCAGGAGGTGGCTATGGAAGAACAAGAGACGGTGGTTCAGCTGGGCAGGATGCAGGTTTTTACCTACCTCTTCCTGGTACCCCTTATCTTTACCATTTTGCTCACCGTAGTCCTGGGGAGCGCTCTCTCAATCTTCGATTTTTCCCCACAGCTTCACGGAGCTCAGATGTGGTTGCATAACTTACCTTTGGTGGGAGCTTGGATCCCCGAACCGGCGCCCCTCATATCCGACTTGGATGGGCTGACCCTGCAGCGCCAGGAGATTGCGAAAGAGTATGCCTTGCTGGACAAATACCGGGAGGAGCTTGATGGGCAGCGTTCGTTGTTAAGGTCTCGGGAAGATACCTTCAACGACATCCTGCAGTCATATAATAAACAGCGAGAAGAAGCCAACCGGCGGGATAGGCGTATCGCCAGTCTGGTTACCTACTACGAGCTTATGAAAGCCGAAGAGGCGGCGCGTATCTTTAACTCTGATATTCTGGAGGACGAAACCTGTGTGGAAATTTTGCTGCAGATGGAGGCGTCAAAGGCTTCCAAGCTGCTGGCAGCTATGGTTCCGGAAAAAGCTGCTCGACTTTCCACGTTGATAAGGCGGTAGTTCTCACTAACAAAGAAAACACCCAATTTATACAGACTGTAGGCTACGAAAGGAGGTGAGAAAATGAATATAGCCAACTTAAGCAGCTTAGGGAACTTGCTACCACCTTTAGCGGTAACATCAGAAATGCCTTTTCCTCCCCCAGCCTCTCCTGAGGGGGTAACTTTTAAGGAGAGCTTACACAAAGCCGCAGCTTGGGAAAAACCGGTTATTAAAGTTAAAAATAGTGGGGAGATACTCCCCGAGGTCAAAGAGGCGCCTCCTGCTAGAGTAGCCTCGACGGAGGAAAAAGGGAGAGTGGAAAAAGAGGCTGGGGTAGTCAGCCTCGAGGGTGGTTTACGGGCTAAGGAGAACGATACCGGCAGTGACGCGGTGGTTGCCGCTAGTGACCCGGAAGAGACGGCTGCAGAGGAGAGCTTGCTGCAAGGAAGCCTGGTGGCTGCCATGGTCATGTTAAGCCCTCTAACCAGGGACAATACCCTAGCCATGGAGGCCGAAAGCGCTCCGGTGATCGAGGCGCTGACCCTTTCAGCTACGTCAGCAGTGCTGGCTCCGGAAGTGGCTGCGGTGGAGATTGAGCTTGAGGAAAATAGGCAGTTACTACCAGAGTTTACTCTGCCAACCGACGAAATGGTGCCGGAGTTGCCAGTAGCTGCTACACATGGCGAGGCCACCCTTTCGACTTGGGGTCTGGCTCAGGAACAGGAACCGTTAGTCCCGCCAGGGGAAGGAGCAACCTGGTCAGAGCTGTCAATGGTGGCGGTTCCTCTAAAGGAGCATCTTAATACTCCTCTGGTAACCCGGGAGGAGGTAAAAGGCGCTGAAGTCGATAGCCTGCGGGTAGAAATTGCTCCCTTGGCTACGCTGGCTGAAGCCGAACCGCTTTCCCGTGAAGGAGAGAGCTTAGCCGAAGGGGAAGAGGGGTTTACCTCTCAGAGCAAGGGCGAGACTGGCAGCAACCCCTTGGCAACACTGCGGGGACGCAGTCGCGAAGCTCCGACGCGAACGGAGACAGCGTCCCGAGCAGAAGCTACCGAGTGGAACTTCCAGCAGCTACTAAACCAACAAGAGAGCAGCTTGGTTTCGCCCCGTTTGGTCACTGGCTCTTTAAGCTCTAACGGTGTCGTGGCTCAGGTTGAACGCTGGATGGCTTTGCTGGATGCCGGACGGATAACCGTCCAGGAAGGGGAGGTAACTTCCCTGGAGTTTGAGCTACACCCCAGGAATTTGGGTAAGCTAACCTTGAAAATGGAGATGGTGAACGGAGAGCTAAGAGCCTACTTCGCTACCCAGTCTCAGATTGTCAAGGAAGCTTTGGAAAGCAACAGGGGAGAGCTTCACGATTTACTGCAACAGCAAGGTTTAGCGCTGGCTAGCTTGCATGTCCAGGTGGGCAGCGAGGGTAACGATACCGCCACCTTTAGCGGTGAGCTTACTGCTCCCAGGAGGGTAACTTCCCTGGAGGGTGAGCTGGGAGAAGCTCCTCTTGCTAACGTCCAGCGAGCCGGTGAGTTGTGGCAAGGTCTTATGGGAGGTCGCCTTTACTTACGCATCTAAGACCAGCAACTTGGTAAGTAGCATGTTAAAAGATAGCTAAGTGGGTAAAGTGGCAAGAATTTTAACAAAGCGGTGGTGTCATGTCGAATATTAACAGTGTAGTGGATGAGCTATTTCCAGTACGGGACGTAAATCAACGTGCTGACCCTAAAAAAACCTTGGGTAAAGACGATTTTTTACAACTGTTCCTGACACAGCTTACTCACCAAAACCCTATGGAACCTATCAACAACGACCAGTTTATTTCCCAGATGGCGCAATTTACCGCCTTGGAACAAGCAACCAATACCGCCTCTTCCCTGACCAAACTATTGGCGCTCCAGGAGGAGAATAACGAACTGCTGGCGATGCTGCTCTATGCGGAAATGGGTTCTGTTTCCCGCTTGCTTTACGAAAGCAGTACCCTCATTGGTCGTACCGTCATCTGTCGACGAGGGGAAGAGCCAGCGGTGCAAGGGGTTGTTCGTTCGGTTTCCCTCAACAACGGCGAAGCCGAAGTCTACTTGAACAACGGACAGAGCTTCCTCATCTCCGAAATTACCGAAATCACCGGCTAAGGAGGTGCCGATTATGTTTAGCGAAGGGATACGCCAAGATTTTATGCAACCCCAAGTGCGTGGTGTTCGCCCTGCTACCGGCACGGCTCCCCGACCGGCTCAAGAAAACCCTGTTGCCGACTTTGGCTCTGTCTTACAACAACAACTTCAGCAACCGCTAGGAGCGGCTCTCACCTTTTCGGGACATGCTTTACAGCGGATGCAGCAACGACAGCTTAGTTTAACCCAGGTGGAGCGCCAGGCTCTGCAAGAGGCCACGGTTAAAGCCAGGAGCAAAGGTGCCAAAGAGACCTTAATTCTCTCGGATAAAGCCGCCTTTGTGGTGAGTGTCACCAACAATATGGTCATTACGGTTATGGATAAGGAGAACCTCAAAGACAACCTCTTTACGCAAATCGACAGTGCCATTATCATCTAATGTCTTATCTTTTATATTATGCAAGGTGGCTATGAAAAGCTGGACCTCTTGGAGGGAGCTAAAACCTGCCGACCGATTGAAGCAGGTAGCAAAGAGCCACCACAAGAAAGGGGTCGATTCCCATTCTTCGTTCACTATTCTCCGGTGTGGCTGCTTTAAGGTCACACCAAACCCGTCTGGACGTAGTGGGTAACAACATCGCCAACGTCAACAGCCTGGGCTTTAAATCTTCCCGAGTTACTTTTAAGGAAATGTATAACCAATCCATGCGTGCTGCCTCCACCCCTTCACCGGTTGCCGGCGGCGTAGGCGGTATGAACCCTATGCAAGTAGGCTTAGGGGTGCGGGTAGGCTCCATTGATCAAAACATGTCAGCCTCCAATATTGAAAATACCGGCTTTAAGTCGGATATGGCAGTAGATGGCAGAGGGTTCTTCGTCCTCAGGGTCGGAGATAGCTCCCAGCTCATTTATACCCGAGCTGGCAACTTCACCCGTGATGGTGCTGGGTTCTTAGTCCACACTGGCACCGGAAACCGACTGCAAGGTTATCTCCTCAGTAACCCCGAAGACGACAGCTCTATCTCTGGCAGCGTCACCGATATTCAGGTTCCTTTCTCCGACTTCTACCCACCCTCGGCTACCACCATAGCCGAAATCTTTGGCAACCTGAATCATCTTACCCTCCCTAATGAGGCTAACGAAGAAGGGGAGCGCGATAAGAACTGGTTGGCAACCTTGGATGTTTACGACCGCCTGGGGCAAAGGCACACTATCTTGTGCGAGTTTTTCCAAGCAGAAGAGCCTGATCCGGAAAATCCTACCTGGCGGGTCGTTATGACCATGGCTTCCCCCTGGGAAGCTATAGATGGCGGCGAGGATATCGAACTCACCTTCGATACCAACGGTCAGCTTATCTACGATGAGACCGGTGAAGGGCGCTACTATACGGTAACCTTAAGCAACGGTGATCCCGACGACCCGGAGACTGCCGGTCTCCGAGTGGGCGGCTTCACGGAAGAGATGGAACTCATCATCGACTTCGGCAAACTCACCCAGTTAGCCGGCAAAACCGATGCTTTAGCCAGGCGCCTGAATGGCAACGAGTATGGCAATCTTTCCAACTGGGAAGTAGACGAAAACGGCGTCATGACTCTTTACTATTCCAACGGCGAGTCTCGGATGCATGCCCGCATTGCTCTTGCCAACTTCCCCAACGACGAAGGTCTCACCAAGCTCTCTGACACCACCTGGCGGGAATCCAACAACTCCGGTGCGGTGGTTATCGCCATCCCGAACACGGGAGACTTCGGCAAAGTGGTTTCCGGCGGTATCGAAATGTCCAATGTAGATTTAGCCTATGAGTTTACCAACTTAGTTATCACCCAAAGAGGCTACCAGGCTAACGCCCGGGTCATCTCTACTTCGGATGAAATACTCCAGGAACTGGTGAACATTAAACGTTAAGCTGTCATCTAACCGTTCCCTGGGGGACTAACCCCTCCCCCAGGGCCACCCCCAATAGTGTCCGAAAGAAGGTATCTCCATGATAACTGTGACTCGACTTAACGGCACCACCTTCATTCTCAACTGCGAACTTATCGAAGTCATCGATGCCACCCCGGATACCGTGGTTACCCTTACCTCGGGTAAGCGCTGGGTGCTGGCGGAATCTCCGGAGGAACTGGTGGAAAGAATTATCTCCTATAAAAAACGCTGCTTCCCGGAAATTCGCGACCTTTCCGAAAAATAGTTAATTTGGCAAACAATACCTCTGGGCTAAACTATATATAGTTGCAGTGACTCAATCATTATGCAGGGGGTCGATCATTAGTGGATGCAGCATCGTTTGTTGGTTTTATAGGTTGTTGGGTAGCGTGTGCTATCGGTATAGTCACGGCTACCGGTGGTAATATTGCACCCTACTTGGATCTACCCTCCGTTTTTATCACCATTCTCGGTAGTTTTTTCGCTACCATGCTTTGTTATCCCATGGAGATGACCACTAAAGGGCTACCTCAAGCCACCAAATATGTTTTTTTTACCCCGCAGCTAGATACCGCCGGGACTATTCGCACCATCGTGGAGTTTTCCCAAAAGGCACGTCGGGAAGGGTTGTTAGCTCTGGAAGCCGAAGCCGAGCAGCTCGCCAACCCCTTTCTGAAAAAAGGGTTACGTCTGGTAGTTGACGGTACCGACCCAGAACTGGTGCGTTCCATTTTAGAAATTGAAATGCAGTATATGGACGAACGGCACAAAGGTATAGTAGGCTACTACTTTATGTGGGGCTCACTGGCTCCGGCTTTTGGCATGATCGGAACCTTAATAGGACTTGTCGGTATGCTTCTCAGCTTGGGATCCGGTAGTGTGGAAGACTTAGGTCCCTCCATGGCAGCCGCGCTCATTACTACCCTTTACGGAACCCTTATGGCCAACATTTTCTTAAACCCTTTTGCCACTAAACTTTCCGGGCTCAATGCCGATGAGCTTTTACTTAACGAGCTAATCCTTGAAGGTATATTATCCATGCAAGCAGGGGAGAACCCCAGAATTATCGAGGAAAAACTGTTGGTCTTCCTTTCCGGTGAAGCCAGAAATTCCTTAACTAACAGTCAGTACGGGGAGGAAAGTTAACGCCATGGCGAGAAACAAGAAGGGGGCTTCGCCACCGCCTGGTCCGCCTCCTACGCCAGGTTGGCTTGCCACCTATGGGGACATGGTTACCAACATGCTCTGTTTTTTTGTGTTGATGATGGCTATGTCCAATACCGACGTAGACAAATTCCAACAGTTAGCTGATGCTTTCCAGTCTTTACTCGGCGGCACCCGTTTCGTGCTAACCGGTTCTCAGAGTGTGCTGCCTTATCCTAGACCTCCCGCCACCTCCGGCAACACCGGAAATGAGGCGGGTAGCCAAGAGGAGAGCGTTGAGACTACTTCTCCTAATATTATTGTCGAGACTCCTTATCCTACTGAAGAAGAGTTTGCTCTCATCATGCAAATTTTGGAGGAGGCAGGGGTTTCCGAACAGGCAGAACTTAGAGTTAACGAACGAGGTTTACTGGTGCGTCTCTCCAGCTCTCTTCTCTTTCAGTCCGAGTCAGATGAGCTGCTCCTTGAAGCCCGCGCCATCATCGACCAAATCGTTCCCAGCCTCTTAGAAATTGACAATGTGCTCTTTATTGAAGGCCATACCTGCGACCTACCTCCGGTAGGATCGCACTTTACAGATAACTGGGCTCTCTCCAGTGCTCGAGCTGCTGCGGTAGTGCGCTACCTGGAGAGCAGAGGGATTGCCTCGGAACGACTGATACCTTCCTACTACAGCCGTTACCGTCCGATAGTTCCTAATATCAACGAAAACAATCGTCAAATGAACCGCCGTGTCGATATAGTTATTGCCAGTAACCGGATACCGTAGATTGCTTAAAGGGTAGGTGTGCGCAATGAAAAGTACTGTTCCCCGCATGGTTTTAACTGTAGTTCTCATCATCGCTCTCTCCGCAGTCATCTCCACCGTCTCCTTCACTGCCTTTTACTATTTTGTAACCCGTTCCGAAACAGCTGCTAACAACGAAAATGGCACGGAGCCACCGGCGCTAACCCAGCAAGCTGTTTTGAAAGAGTACGACATGGGGGAAGTTACAGTAGACTTAGCCGATAAACGCTTTGTACGCCTTACTATGGTCTTGCTTTATCCGGAAATTAAGGTTAAAACGTTTTTTGGCTTAAGGGAAGCGGTAGACGAAACCTTACCTAACACCCTGGCAAGTAACCACAACCAGATTAAGCATGCCGTGAATACTATCTTGCGCAGTCATAACTCCACGGAGCTTAGAGGCCCGGAGTTAGATAGAGTCATGGCCGATATTCTTCTTCAAGTCAACCGCATCCTCCAAACTCGTTATGGAGTGGTTTCCATTCTCTTCCCAGAATTTGTCATATCGTAACAAGATATTTGCGCCTTGCGGCGTGGTAAGGGGTGTACCTAATCCATGGCAGAGATGATGACCCAGGCGGAGATAGATGCCCTACTTAGCTCGCTGGCAAGTGGCAATGTTAACGCCCAAGAGATAAGCGCCAAAGCCGAAGAGAAAATTCGTTCCTACGATTTTAAACGACCCAGCAAATTTTCCCGAGATCAGGTGCGGGCGCTCCAAGTTATGCACGACAACTTTGCCCGTATGCTTTCAAACCTCCTGTCGGCACAGCTGCGCACCCTGGTGCAGATAGCGGTGGCTGCTATCGACCACCAAATGACTTACGTGGAGTTCCTAAACTCCATGCAAAACCCCACCATCATGATGGTTTTCTCTTTGGCACCCCTGAAAGGGACAGCTATTTTGGAAATATCTTTAGGATTGGCTTACGCGATTATCGACCGCCTTTTAGGTGGTCCCGGCGTAGGTATCGAAGAAGCTCGACCCCTTACCGAAATAGAGCAATCGGTAATGATGGTAGTCTGTGAGCGGATTCTGGAGCAGTTTAAGGAGGTCTGGCGGGATGTTATTGAGCTTGATCCCAAAATCGAGTTTTATGAAAACAATCCCATGTTCGTTCAGATCGCCTCTCCTAACGAAACGGTGGCTCTTATCTCCCTAACCGCCCAAGTTGGCGCCGGTGAAGGGTTTATGAATATCTGTCTGCCCCATATGGTGTTAGAACCGATTATGACCAAACTCACTTCCCGTTACCTGGTTTCAGCCACTGTTCACGGAGGGAATAACGATCCGGAGGTGCGAGAAGCTATCTTTAAGGACCTTTCCTCCACTTCTATGGATTTGGCTGTGGAGATGGGCACTATTGAAATATCGTTAGGGGAGTTACTGGGGTTACAAGTGGGAGACTGCCTGCGTCTGGGTCGTGCCCCTCATGATGATATCGATGTCCGGGTAGGACCACATCTACGCTACAAAGCCCGCCCTGGCACCATGCAGCGCCGTTTGGCGGCTCAGATAGTCGATATTGTTGAACCATATTAGCAAGGGACATTAGTTTCCGACACCGATTTGTAGTGTCAAGGGAAAAAATATAGTAGGATTTACTATAATGCGAGAATAGTTTTTATTGCAGAGGAGGACTGAGGATGGATTACTACCGCCTGTCACAAGCCGAAATAGACATGCTCCTGGGGGGGACTGATTCCTCGGAAGGGGAGGCTCTGAGCGAAAGTGAAATGGACACGGTGGGTGAGATAGGCACCACAGCCATGAATGCCGCTGCCACCTCTTTAAGCGAGCTGCTGGCGGTTAATGTCTCCTTAACCAACCCCAGAGTCAGCGAGGCTACCCTGGAGCAATTCTGCACCGATACTGCTGCGGCAACCTATATTGCCAAAATCACTTTCCAGGAAGGGCTTAACGGCAGTTTTTATTTAGTTTTCCAGGAAAGCGACATGCTGCTGGGCGCCGGACTTATCTTTGGTAACGATGGCAGTAATCCGCCGGAAACCATGGGCGAAATGGAACTCTCAGCCATTGCCGAAGCCGTGAGCCAGCTTTCGGGAAATATGATGACCGCGCTCTCCTCCCTCTTTAAGAAAAAGGTTATCTCCGAGCCGATAGATATTCAGCGATACGACCTGGCTCTTCTGGAAACTCCTATCGGTATTACCCTGGACGACCACTTTGCCAAGTCGGTTTACCGCTTCGAGATAGGGACTCTAAGCGACAGTGTCCTGACCATGCTCATTCCTGTCCCCTTAGCCAAAGATATGGTGCGTGCCTTTGAAGCAACTACCATGCCTGCTCCGGCACCTACCCCCACGGCTACCCAACCGGTGACCACGGCGTCACCCCGAGGCGATACGGCTGCGGTGGCAGCGCCTCCCGCCTCCTTCGCCATGCCCCAAGGGGCTGCTACTGTCGGCAATGAAGCAGTTAACGCCCAGCCGGTGAGCTTTGCCCCCTTTGGAGGGCAGTCGGTGCCCCTCGCTACCGGCAACTTAAGCCTTATCTTAGATGTTCCTTTGCAAATAACCGTGGAGTTGGGTAGGACGCGCAAGCAAATTAAGGATGTTCTGGAACTGGGAGCCGGCTCGATCATCGAACTGGATAAACTCACCGGCGATCCGGTAGACATTTTAATCAACGGGAAAGCTATTGCAGAAGGAGAAGTTGTCATTATTGACGAAAACTTCGCAGTGCGGATAACCAAAATTAAAAACCTGGCAGACAGGTTAGGGTTGCTCCAATAGTCCCTAGTGAAGCCCGAAGCACCCGGGAAAGTTAAGATATCCGCAACTATTTTAACACTGCAACCTGTACCCTTTAAGACGCTTAAGAGGCGGCTGGGTGGTTCATAGTTCATCAGTTTTCGAAGGGGGAAATAACAATGCCGGGAACAGTACTCATTGTGGACGACGCTGCTTTTATGAGGATGCTCCTCAAGGATATCTTAACTAAGGCTGGTTACGATGTGGTAGCGGAGGCCGAGAACGGACGGGACGCTGTGGAAAAATACCTTAATCATAAACCCGACTTGGTTACCATGGATATAACCATGCCGGAAATGAACGGTATCGACGCCGCCCGGGCTATTCGCACTGCCGATCCGGCAGCTAAAATTGTCATGTGTTCGGCTATGGGGCAACAGTCTATGGTTATCGAGGCTATTCAGATTGGCGCCTCCGACTTTATCGTCAAGCCGTTTCAGCCTGCCCGCGTTATAGATGCGGTTAAAAAGGTGATCGGCTGATCGTGTTCACTCTCCTCCGCACTGCTACCAGCTCCCCGCTCTCGTTCGTACCAGGGGCTGCCCCTGGCGGTGAGTTTACGGTCGGGTACTGGCAGCAGTTTACTTTTATCTTAACGGTTTGTCTGGTAGTTCTTCTTGCCTGGTTAGTGACGCGCTTTATCGCTCGACGCGGCGCTGGTGTGTTACAAAACCAGAGCCGCTATTTGAATGTACTGGAACGATTGCAAGTTGCCCCAGGACGCTACCTGCTCCTGGTTACAGTTGCCGGGAAGGTTCTCTTGGTGGGGCAAGGAGAGAGAGAGCTCAGTGTGGTTAATATTATGAACGAAGAGGAGCTTATCCGCTTTCTGGAGCTTAACCCCTTAACGGAGATGGATACCAACGGTATGACCTTCCTGCGCAACTTGCAGCAGTCTATCGCCCGTATCTCCAAAGAAAGATGAGCACACATGGATAAAAGAAAGTTACTTCTCAGAGCAGCAGTTGTCTCGGTTGGTGTAGCTCTCCTGGTGGGAGTTTTAGCTTCTTGCACTCCGGTGCAAGGTGCCATTATCCCCGGGTTGAATATCGATATAACCCCAGCTGAGACCCCCGGCGAGGTAGCTCAGAGCTTGCAGGTTTTAGTGCTGCTTACCGTTCTCACTTTAGCGCCTTCCATCTTAGTGCTAATGACCTCCTTTACCCGTATTGTCATCGTCTTAGGCTTCACTAGGAACGCCCTGGGTACCCAAAATATGCCTCCCAACCAAGTGGTTACTGGGCTGGCGCTTATTCTAACCTTTTTTCTCATGTCCCCGGTTTTTAACACTGTATATAACCAGGCTTGGCTCCCCTACAGCAACGGCGACTTGGAACTTACCGAGGCTTTGAGCCAGGCTGAGGCTCCTCTGAAAAAATTTATGTTGGACTTCACCCGCCACGAGGATGTGGCTCTTTTCGTCAACTTTGCCCCCCAGGGGTTGCCAGAAGGGGGTGAACTCCCTTTTCGTTATGTCTTGCCGGCTTTTATTATCAGTGAATTGCAAACTGCTTTCCAAATGGGTTTTATGATTTACATCCCTTTCCTTATTATAGATATGGTGGTCGCCTCCACCCTGATGTCTATGGGTATGATGATGCTGCCACCGGTGATGATTTCCCTTCCCTTTAAGGTGTTGCTCTTCTACTTTGTCAACGGATGGAACTTAGTTGTCGATGCCATCTTACGCTCCTTTACGGTCTCTTAAACATAAGCACTAACACAGGAGGTGCAGTCTTATCAACGAGACATGGGTTCTCTCCCTGGCGGTAGATGCTCTCAGGGTTTTTCTCATGCTAGCGGGACCTCTTTTGGCTATCGGCTTGTTGGTCGGTTTACTCATCTCCATTTTGCAAGCCACCACCCAGATTCAGGAGCAAACGCTGGTTTTTGTGCCTAAGCTGCTGGCGGTGGGGTTAACCCTCCTAGCTTTTGGTTCTTGGATGCTGCAGGTAATGAGCGGGTTTGTTTATGGCTTACTTACTGCCATGGGCAACGTTTTACGTTAACATGCCAGACCTATTACAGCTCTCTCTGGAATCTTGGGCTTTTTTCCTGCTTATCTTTGCTCGGGTGCTGGCTATTTTTGCCGTGGCACCTATCTTCGGTGGGCGCAATGTTCCAGGAACGGTGCGTTTAAGTTTAGCCGGTTCTCTGGCTTTCCTCTTCTCCCTGACCGTGCCTCCCCCTCCGGGGAGTATCTTCAACAGTTTCTTTGCCCTGTTACCTGTGGAAATTCTTGTGGGGTTAGCTATCGGCTATATATCCATGCTTTTCTTTAACGCTTTGCAAATGGCAGGTTCCTTAATAGATATTCCTATGGGCTTTTCCATGGTTAACGTCTTCGATCCCAACACCGATACCCAGCTACCCATTATGGGTGACTTTTACTATGTGCTGGCGATGCTGCTCTTTTTGGCAACCAATGCCCATCACCTACTCCTGGCAGCCATCCTGGAAAGCTACCAATGGTTTGCGGTAGGACAAAATATACAACCGTTAGGGTTGGTAGCATTTGTCCAAACTTTTACCCGTTTCTGCCTCATTGGAGTGCGTGTGGCTATCCCTGTGGTAGGGGTTATGCTGATGAGCGACGCCGCTTTGGCGCTGTTAGCCCGCACGGTACCCTCCCTTAACGCTTTTATCCTGGGTGTACCTATCAAAATTATTTTTGGGGTAACCACCATGCTCTTTTGTCTGGCTGCTTATATCACCTTTACCGGCAATCTTTTTCACAATTCCGAAAGCGGTATGGTTTACGAAATATTCAACTTCCTGGGTTTGATTGGCGGTGGCAGATAGATGCTACAAATAAACCTCCAGTTATTTGCCGGAGGAGAGGAAAAGACCGAGGAACCTACCCTTAAGCGACGGGAAGATGCACGCAAGAAGGGGCAAGTCGCCAAAAGTAGCGAGCTGGTTTCGGCTATTGTCTTCCTCATGGTTTTTGCCTATCTGCGTTATTTTGGCTTCGATATGGTCGCATCTTTGGCGGAGACCTTAACCTACTCTCTATCCAATGCTTTTTCCACCTTAGAGTATTCCCACTTTGTGTGGGCACTGGCGCGTTTTGCCATGGCAGCCTTACCTATTTTAGGAGTAGCTTTAGTCACCGGAGTGGCTATCAATATTGCTCAGGTAGGTATCTTCCCCAGCAGCGAACCCCTTGCTCCCAACTTCGATCGCTTAAATCCCGTCTCCGGCTTTCAGCGCATTTTTTCCAAACGCAGCTTAGTGGAGCTTGCCAAATCTCTGGTGAAGCTCACCCTTATCGCCATCATCCTCTGGCAGGGTATACTCTCCTATCTACCGCGCTTTATGCTGCTGATGGATATGGAGCTGGCTCTGGCGTGCAACACCATTATCGATGCTGTCTTAAACCTGGCGATGCGGGTGGCCTTTTTCCAGCTACTGGTAGGAGTTTTCGACTATTGGTTCCAGTGGCGCACCTTTGAAGATAGTATCCGCATGACGAAACAAGAAATTAAAGACGAAATGAAGCAGACCGAAGGTAACCCCCAAACCCGAGCGAGAGTCCGGGAACGACAACGCTCCATGTCCATGCGCCGGATGATGCAGGAGTTGCCTAAAGCCGATGTGGTTATCACCAACCCGGAGCATTTTGCGGTAGCCTTGCGTTATGCCGAAAGTGAAATGCAGGCACCTCAGGTGGTCGCCAAGGGGCAAGATTTTCTGGCTCAACAGATTAAAGCTGTTGCTTTACAGCACCAAATTATTATCGTGGAAGATAAACCGTTAGCTCAGGCTTTATACCAAGCCGTGGAGATAGGGGATTATATACCGCCGGAGTTTTACAGCGCGGTAGCGGAGCTGCTGGCTTACGTTTACCGCGTCCAGGGCAAAGTTCCGGCTCTGACTTAGTTGGGAGGTGAGGCATACGCGAGACGAACTAATTGTCATGGCAGGTGTTCTGGGTATTGTCCTCCTCTTTATCCTGCAAATTCCCACCTGGCTCCTGGATATTCTCCTGGCATTAAACATCACCTTCTCGGTGGTCATGCTTCTGGTGGCCATGAGCATTACCGAGGCTTTGCAATTTGCTACCTTCCCCTCTCTTCTTTTAATTACCACCCTTTACCGTCTGGCACTGAACGTCACCAGTATTAAACTTATCCTGCTCAAAGGTTACGCGGGGCAGATTGTTAACACCTTTGGTACTTATGTGGCGGGGGGCGACCCCGTCGTCGGTTTCGTGGTTTTCTTTATCTTAATTATCATCCAATTTTTGGTGATTACTCGAGGAGCCGAGCGGGTAGCGGAAGTTGCCGCTCGCTTCACCTTAGATGCTATGCCCGGCAAGCAAATGGCTATCGATGCCGACCTCAATGCCGGTCTTATCAACGAAGAGGATGCCAAGGAGCGGCGCCGTAAAATCCAGCGGGAAGCCGACTTCTACGGAGCTATGGATGGTGCTACCAAGTTTGTCAAAGGAGACGCTATTGCCGGTATTATCATCACCATTGTCAATATTGTCGGGGGTATCATCATCGGTATGATCGCCGGAAACTCTTTGAATGCAGCTGCTTTGCAGTATACCATTCTTTGCGTCGGTAGTGGCTTGGTTATGCAAATTCCGGCTCTCTTAATCTCTACCGCTACCGGTATTATCGTTACCCGGGCAGCCTCCGATGGCAGCATGGGCAGCGAGGTTACCCGGCAGCTCTTCTTCAGCCAGCCCCGCACTTTGTTGGTGGCAGCCGGTGCTCTAGCTCTGATGGGGTTAGTCCCGGGCATGCCTCCCCTGGTCTTTTTAGCCCTGGCATTAACTATGGCCTACTTTGGCTATATCACTTTGCAGAATATGCGCCGAGAGGTGGCGCTGGAAGATGAGATCCGCCGTGCCGGCACGGTTGAAGCTATACGTCGTCCAGAAAATATTGCGGCTCTTTTAGCAGTAGACCCTATCGAAGTGGAGCTGGGGTACGGTCTTTTGCCGATGGCAGATTCCCAGCAAGGCGGCGATTTATTAGACCGGTTGATTATGGTTCGCCGTCAGTGCGCCTTAGATTTAGGGCTCATTGTCCCTACTATCCGGGTGGTGGATAATATCCAGCTTAACCCCTACAGCTACATGATTAAAATTAAAGGGGTGGAAGCCGGTGGCAGCGAGATTATGCTGGACTATTTCCTCGCCATGTCCAACGGGGTGGATATCGAAGTAGGGGGGATTCCCACTACCGAACCTGCCTTCGGTCTCCCTGCTCTTTGGGTGGATGCCGCTAATCGGGAGTATGCGGAGTTAGCCGGGTATACCGTAGTCGATCCGCCTACGGTGATCATTACCCATCTCACGCAAATTATAAAAACTTCAGCGCACCAGCTGCTGGGACGCCAGGAGGTGCAGCAGTTGGTTGCCCTGGTGAAGCAAGGTTATCCGGCAGTGATCGATGAGCTTACACCGCAGCTCATGTCTTTAGGAGAAATCCAAAAGGTTTTGGCTAACCTGCTGAAAGAAGGGATCCCTATTCGGGATTTGGTAACCATCTTTGAAACTTTAGGAGATTACGGACGTATGACTAAAGACCCGGATATGCTCACCGAGTACGTTCGCCAGGCTCTTTCCCGTACCATCTCCCGCCCCTTGCAGGGAGATGGTCCCCTGCAGGTCTTAACCTTAAACCCCAATTTGGAACGCACTATTATGGATGCGGTACAACATAGCGAGCAGGGGGCTTTT
This sequence comes from Symbiobacteriaceae bacterium, assembly GCA_009779515.1. Classification (GTDB taxonomy): domain Bacteria; phylum Bacillota; class JAAYKD01; order JAAYKD01; family WRDA01; genus WREE01. Next base: position 194 of record WREE01000013.1, on the reverse strand, counting down.
CTTAATCTGGATAGCCAAACGACTCAAAAGATATATCAGAGCTTGAATGCCGAGATTAACAAGCTTACCGGTTTTACCCAACCGGTCATTGTCGCCTCCCCCCTGGTGCGCCTCTATTTTAGGCGGCTGACGGAACGGGTGGCACCCCAAATTCAAGTGGTTTCCTATAACGAGCTCGATCCCTCCATGCAGAT